>NZ_JAMYLA010000032.1:0-80279 GCF_040317725.1 Mesorhizobium sp. M1396
AGATCGGCTAACGGGTGTTGTCCCCCCCCCCCACCCCCTATCCGCCGGTCACCGGGCGGTTGTTCGAGGCCCGCGCCCATTATCCCGCCTCCTAAACGCGGGGCGGCCCCAGCGCCTCCCGGCGTCATCATGTCCGCTTCTCGCAGACCAATGCTGCCGGCGATGACGGCAGGCCGCTGTGGCTGGGTTCGGCCAGCTTCGATCGCGGCGTGGGACTGAGCCACGACACCGGCGCCGTCACCCACCATATCGGCCCCGACATCGACGCCGAGCGCGATTTCCTCATGCGCGACCTAGCCACCGCCGGTGTGTTGATCTCGACCGGCGACATATCGGGCGTCGGCGCCACCAGCACCGGGCGCAATGGCGGCGGCGATCCCTATTTCACGGATGGCGAGGCGATCGTCGGCATACTCAAACAGTAGATCGCACGGCCCTGCAAGCTGAGACAGCCAAGCGGTTCAAAAAGGGCGGTTTCAAAGGAAGATTCCGATGTTCGACGCGGAAAGTGTGGTGAATAGCTACTGCAAGGCCTGGTTCGACCCGGAGCCTGAAGAGCGTCGCCGGCTGTTGTTCGCCTCATTCGAACCGGAAGGCACATACATCGATCCGACGGTACATATCTCCGGAGCCGAGGCGCTGCTCCATCACATCGATCAGGTCGTGAAAGCCCGCCCGGGCTTCTGGCTCGAACGGACGACCTTGGTCGATGTCCATCATGACTTCCTGCGTTTTGGCTGGGTGCGGAGAGGCGAAAACGGATTTCGAGGCGCCGACAGCATGGACATGTGCCGCGTTTCCAAGCAGGGAAAGCTGTCGCTGGTCGTGGCTCTTTTGGGCCCTTCAGACCAATGCCAAATCCCTGACGGTTCCCTCACCGCCGCGGATGCCGTCTGACCCTAAATACCGGACATTTGTCAAAAAACACGCCGGACTATTTTCGAAGACCGCGCGGCAATGCTATTGACCGCTGATGCTATACGTCGAAATCGCTATCGTGGTCGTCCTCATCTGCGTGAACGGCCTTTTGTCGATGTCCGAACTTGCCATCGTCTCATCGCGCCCGGCCCGGCTGAAAGCGATGATCGACCGCGGCATCAATGGCGCCGGCCGCGCCCTTGAGCTTGGTTCGAATCCGGGCAAGTTCCTGTCCTCGGTGCAGATCGGCATCACCCTGGTCGGCGTGTTGTCGGGCGCCTTCTCCGGCGCCACGCTCGGCGAACGGCTGGCGCGGTTCCTGGCCTCCGCCGGCATCCGTGAGACCGTTGCCGATCCGCTCGGCGTCGGCATCGTCGTTGCCGTCATCACCTATTTCTCGCTGATCGTCGGCGAACTGGTGCCCAAGCAGATCGCGTTGCGTGACCCTGAACGGGTCGCCGCCAAGGCCGCTCCGGCGATGACCATCCTTGCAACCGTCTCGGCGCCGCTGGTCTTTCTGCTCGACTTTTCCGGCCGCGTCATCCTGTGGCTGCTCGGCCAGCGCGGCGAAAGCGAGGAGAAGGTCACCGACGAGGAGATCAAGATGCTGGTCGCCGAGGCCGAGCATCACGGCACCATCGAATCCGACGAGCGGCGCATGATCGCCGGCGTCATGCGGCTTGGCGACCGCGCCGTGCGCGCGGTGATGACGCCGCGCACCGAAGTCGACTGGATCAATCTGCAATCCGACGAGGCGGCCATCCGCAAGCTTTTGATGGAAACCCAGCATTCGCGACTGCCGGCCGGCGACGGCGGCGTCGATGTCATGGTCGGCGTCGTCCAGACGCGCGACGTGCTGGCGGCATTGCTTGCCGGCCTCGTGCTCGACCCGCGCAGGCATGTGCAAGCCGCACCCATAGTCTACGACCAGGCCGACGCGCTGGATGTGCTGCAGAAGCTCAAGGAATCCGACGTGCCGATGGCACTGGTGCATGACGAATATGGCCATTTCGAAGGCATCGTCACCCCGGCCGACATCCTCGAAGCCATCACCGGCGTGTTCCGGGCGGATACCGACGCCGGCGACGAGGAAAACGCCGTCAAGCGCGAGGACGGCTCATGGCTGCTCGCCGGCTACATGCAGGCCGACGAGATGGCCGACATTCTCGGCATCGACCTGCCGGAAAACCGCGACTACGAGACTGTCGCCGGCTATGTGCTGTCGCATATGCACCATCTGCCGGCGACCGGCGAATGCGTCGACGCGCAGGGCTGGCGCTTCGAGGTGGTCGATCTCGACGGCCGCCGCATCGACAAGCTGATCGCCACCCGCCTGCCCGGTGCTCACCGCCAGGCGGTGCGCTGACTGTCGACGCGACGTGCAGCATTCGCTCTATCGTTGCCAGAAGGGCTTGGCGATCTCAGCTTCGACCTCACATCTCGTCAGACCGATATCGTCGATCAGATAAGGGTTGTCCTTCGACATTTGCCTGAGTTGCCAGCGAAAGCGCATCCGCTCGCGCCAGGTCCGCTCGCGCAAGGCCGCGACAATGCTTCGCAGGGTCGTCAGGAGCCGACGCGACGCCGGCCCCACGGGCGTTCCCGGCCGCGCTGCACAATTCGGGGCCGATGCAAGGGTATTGGTCATGGCAACCTCCTATGGTTTGAGGGCCGGAGGGCTCTCGAAAGAGGTTGAATTCTGCGCGATACGAACCGCGTCGTAATTAAGCCCGCCCAAATAGTTCTCAAAACTTCCAAACCGGCCAGAACAGTTCACCGGTTCACGGAACCGGCAAACTGCTCTAACTCTTTGTTTTGACGCAATTCCCAAGGGAAGGCGCTATGCGCTTTTCCCGGGAAAACCGTTTCACGCTTTTCCTGGAATTGCTCTATAGATGCGCCCTATGCAGGGATCGCGTTTTGCCTTTGGTCCGTTCGTGCTTGATCCGGGTGCGGGAACGCTGCTTCGGAACGATGTCCCCGTTGCCGTTGGCTATCGCGGGCTCAACCTGCTTGCGGCGCTCGTCGGACGGCCCGGCGAAATCCTGGGGAAGACTGAGTTGATGGACGCCGCATGGCCGGGCACGGCCGTCGAGGAAGGCAACCTCACCGTCCAGATCGCGCAGCTGCGCAAGCTGCTTGGTCCGGCTGCCGACGGCGGCGAATGGATATCCACCGTTCCGCGCGTCGGCTACCGCTTCACGGGAGCCGTCGAACAGATCGGCAGCGCGAAGCAAAAACCCTTGCCGCTGCCCGACAAACCGTCGATAGCCGTGCTGCCCTTCGTCAATTTCAGCAACGATCCCGAACAGAACTCCTTCGCCGATGGGTTGACCGAGGACCTGATCACCGACCTGTCCAGGATCTCCGGCCTGTTCGTCATCGCTCGCAACTCGACCTTTGCCTACAAAGGAAAGGCGATGGACGTGCGCGAGATCGCCGGGGATCTTGGCGTGCGCTACCTGCTGGAGGGCAGTGCAAGACGCGCCGCGGATCGCGTGCGCATCAACGCCCAGCTGGTCGACGCGGTGAGCGGTGAACATCTATGGGCGGAACGCTTCGATCGCGGCCTGGAGGATATCTTCGCCGTTCAGGACGAGGTCACGGCCAAGATCGTCGAGGCGTTGCTTGGCCGGCTGCGCGCACCGCTGCCGCGCAACCGGCCCCGAAATCTGGAGGCCTACGACCTCTGCGTGCGAGCGCGCAAGCTGATCGATGATTCGCCACAGACGGCGCGGGAAGCGCACCTCATGCTCACGCGCGCGGTATCGCTCGATCCGGAATATGCCGAGGCCTATCGCTGGCTTGCCATGAACCACTGGATGGGATGGGTGCATTGGGGCGAACCCATCGAGCCAAACCGTAGCGTTGCCTTGGAGCTGGCGCGTAAGGCCGTGGCGATCGATCCCAACGATGCCGGCTGCCACTGGGTCCTTGCCAACCTGCTCGCCTATGAACGCCGCTTCGCCGAGGCGGATACGGAATTCGCCAAGGCGTTCGAGCTCGACCCGAACGAGGCAGACGCCTGGGCGACATTGTCCGACATCGCGGTCCTGGCCGGGCGGGTCGAAGAGGGCCTGGAGCACATTCGCAAGGCGTTCCGGCTGAACCCGTTTCCCGCAAGCTGGTACTATCTGACGCTCGGCGCGGCCCAATACGCGGCGCGTGAATACGAAGCCGCTGTCGAGACACTGCGCAGGGACGAGACCTATCGCACAAGCTCACGCCGTTTCCTGGCGGCAAGTCTTGCGCAACTGGGCCGGATCGAGGAGGCGCGCGCGGAGGTCGAAATGTTCCTCATCAGCAACCCGCATTTCACAACCCGCCACTGGGTCATGACGGAGCCGTTTCGCGACGCCGCCATGCAGGAACATTTCGTCGACGGCTTCCGCAAGGCCGGTCTTCCGGAGTGACGCGCAGGCGTGACCCAATAGGGTCCCTGGCGACTTGCGTCCTTAAACCGCCGCTTCGATTGGTTCGGCAAGCCTGGGATTTGCCCGCGCGGCGATCAGGCAGCCGGCGACGATCAGGCATGCTCCGGTCAGCGTGGTCCAGGTTGCCTCCTCGCCGAAGAAAAACCAGCCCAGTGCGACCGCCCAGATGAAGGCCGAGTATTCGACAGGGATCAGATATTGCGCTTCGGCGCGGGCGTAGGCCCAGCTCATCAGGAATTGGCCGGCGAGCGACAGCACAGTCACCCCGGCCAGCGGCAGCCAAAGGTTGGTCGGCAGGGCGACGGCGAGCCACGGTGCCGCGAGGCCAAGGATGATTGCAACGCAAAGGTTCTGGAACAACATGATCTCGACGGGCTTGGCCAACTGCGCCTGTTGTCGGGTGAGGATCAGATTGTAGCCGTAGAACACCGTCGATACGAGCACCGCCGCCGTGCCAAGCATGGCATCCTGCGAATAGCTTGCCTGCCCGAACTGGCCGGCCATGATGATCGCGACGCCGGCGATGCCGGCCAGCGATGCCCAGACAGCCTGCCGCCGGATTCGCTCGCCCAGCAACAGCGCGGCGAGGAAGAGCGCGAATAGAGGCGCGACGAAGCTGAGCCCGATCGCTTCCGCCAGCGGCAGCCTGGCAAGCCCCCAAAAGAAGGATATCAAAACGATGCCGACAATTGCCGCACGCAGCGCATGCAGCCTTAGCACCGGAAGGGTTGGCTTCGAGCGCGGCCCTGCCGACCAGGCAGCACCCGCGACCACGGTCGCGACCATGCTGCGCCACAGCACCGTGTTGTAGACGCCGACCGCAATAACCAGGGTCTTCATCGCCGCATCCATTCCGGACAGCAGGAAGATCCCGAACGCGCATGCGAGCACCGGGATCATCGGGGAAACGGCGCCGGTCAGGCTGGATGTCTTCACGGCTACACTCATGTGACGGATTGCAGCCGGATATCGCAGAGCAAGGGGCGGGACCAGATGGCAGGACCGCGCATATGGAGGTCCAATCCCGATTGGCGTCATGTTCGCCGCGGCGGCGCAAGCAACCAGCAAGGCCGAAAGGCTCTTCTGGTGCAAGGCGGAGACACCACGACACTAAGGCACCAGCACGACCTTGCCTGTCGAGCGGCGCTCGTCCAGCAGCCGGTGCGCTTCACCGGCCCGGTCGAGCGGGAAGCGGCCGCCGATCACAACCTGAAGCCGGCCGCTTGCAGCCAGTTGGAACAGCTCGGAAAGGCTGGCTTTCAGCACGTCGGGAGACAGCAGCGGCAGCAGCGCGAAACCTCTCAGCGACTGGTTGCGGCCGATCATCGCCTCCAGATCGGAAGCCGCGAGGCCATAGCGGCCGAGTGCCGCGAACACCAGTTCGCCGCCAGGCGCCAGAGCCTGCAGTGACGCAGCCGTCAGCGCGCCGCCGACGGTGTCGTAGATGATGTCGGCACCCTTGCCGTCCGTGACGTCGCGGACGCGGGCGGGCCAATCCAGATTGTTGTAATCGACCGCGGCATCGGCTCCCCGGGAAAGGGAAAGATCGAGCTTGGCCCTGCCGCCGGCGGTCGCGATCACCCGACGTGCGCCTTTCCACTTCGCAAGCTGGATCAGCAACGATCCCACACCACCCGACGCGGCCGGCACCAGCACCGCCTTGCCGTCCGGCGGGCTTTGCCGAAGCAGATGAAAGGCCGTCAGCCCCTGCACCATCAACGCCGTCGCATCCTCGAACGAAAGACTATCCGGCAATTGGACGACAAGGTCGGCATCGATCGTCACCTGCTCCGCATAGCCGCCGTAAGGGCGTTGCGACATGAACAGCGGCGCGGCCATGCGGCTCCCCAGCAGCTGTGCATCCACCCCTTGTCCGACGGCCTCCACGACGCCCGCCGCCTCGACACCGAGGATCATGGGAAGTTGCGGCGTCACCGCGTAGCGGTCCGCCCGCATCAGCACTTCGAAAAAATTGATCCCGGCGGCGTGGACGCGGACCAGTACCTCGCCGGCCTGCGGTACCGGCGTCGGTAGATCGATCACCTCCAGCACCTCGGGACCGCCGAAGCGGTTCAGTTGAATGGCTCTCATGGCAAACTCCGATCGCACTGGCATCGGCCGTGGTTTGCCACTATCTGCGGCGCTTCGACTACACACTCATTTGTCCCCTGCTGACCAGGAGGTGACCATGCCCGGAATAACCAAGAGACTGCCGATGCTGCCGGCGGAGCGGGCGCTGAAAGTGATCGCGGGGCGCTGGAAGGCGGTTATCCTCTACCATCTGTTCGACGGCCCCCGGCGGCTGTCCGCGCTGAAGGTGATAATGCCCGGCATCACCCAGAAGGTGCTGATCCAGCAGCTGCGTGAAATGGAAGAGCACGGCCTCGTCGCCCGCGAGATCTTTGCCGAAGTGCCATCGCGCGTCGAATATTCGGCAACGCGCCTTGGCCTCAGCCTCGAGCCGATCCTGCTGGCACTCTGCCAATGGGGCCAGCATCATGCCGACGAGCTCAACGAGATGGATCGCCTCGCCGACTGCATCATCCGACCAAGGCAGGCGCAACACGACGCCACGGCTTCCCCCAATTGAAAAGGGCGGCGCAAGCGCCGCCCCGGATCCTTGGGAGGATAATTCGAACCGGCGATCAGGCCGCCTTGACTTCCTCGGCGACGGCGTCGGCCTGACGCGCTGCCTTGAGCACCTTGGCCCACCACGCAACGTCGTTGACCAGCGCGGTCGCGGCCTGGTTCAGATGCTCGAGGTCTTCCAGCTTCTTCTCGCCCTGGCGAACGGCGAGGAAATCGCCCCAGGCGATATGGACGGCCGATTTGACCGGCGCCATCTGCAGTTCGACCGCATGAAGGCGGAGCTGTTCGACGGCGCGGGAGCCGCCGACGCTGCCATAGCCGACGAAGCCGGCCGGCTTCTTGTTCCACTCATTGGCGGCGTAATCGATGGCGTTCTTCAGCACGGCCGTCGGACCATGATTGTATTCGGCGGCGGTGAAGATGAAGCCATCGAATTCGGCGACCTTCTTCTGCCAGCGTTGTGCCACTTCATTCGTCGACGGCACCCAGGCGGAGGATGCGACCTCGTCGAAGAAAGGCAGCGGGAAGTCGCGCAGGTCGACGACTTCGACGTTGATGTCGGCATGTGACTTGGCGATCTTGGCGATCCATTCGGTCGGCACATCGGCGAAACGCGCGGCGCGTGTCGAACCGATGACAATGGCGATCTTGGGTTTGGACATGAAGGGCTCTCCTTGCAGGAAGTACTGGTATCGTTTGGATACCGGCGCTATATGAGATACTGTCAACTCGAGACGCAAGGAGGCACCTTTTTGTTACTGAGGCACCCGCACCGCACCGAGGATTGTCGCGCCATCTCGGAAATCCTGCAGCGCGTCGGCGACAAATGGACCGTTCTGGTCGTCGGCAAGCTGGGCGACGGACCGCTGCGCTTCAACGAATTGCGCGCAGCCGTCGGCGGCATTTCACAGAAGATGCTGACCACCACCTTGCGCGGGCTGGAGCGCGACGGCTTCGTCACCCGCACCGTGTTTCCGACCATTCCGCCGCGTGTCGATTATGAGCTGACCGAGCTTGGTCACGAGCTGCTGATCCCGGTCAGCGCGCTTGGCGAATGGGCGCGCAAGAACACCACGCGCGTCAGAGCGGCACGCGAAAAATTCGATAGTATGCATGCCTGAAACCGTTGCAGGGCAAGGGGTGCCGCCCGCACGTGACTTGGCTTGATCTGATCTGAGATTCTAGCTCGGCCGCGCGGATCGTTGCCCGATTGCGCGTGCTGTGTTGGCTGCCGGAATGCCTTCGTGATCCGTCCGCTGACGGCTGCCGCTCAGGCTCCCGATGTGCCGTTATCGCATCGAACCGCGGCACAGATATCACACCGCGCGGTCCGCTCGCCGAGGGCCTGGTGATCATGCGTGCAGGAGATGCGCGAGATGTCTTCCTTCACCTCCGCATAGGCGGTCACGCCGAGCAGGCAGGTCGTCACGACCAGCGCTGCCAGAAGCCAGCCGTTCAGCATATGTTGACGCATTGTCTCCCCCTCCAACGCCGGCACAATCGGGCATGGAGGCAACCATTGGAAGTCGCGAAACGCGCCTCCCGCACGGGCGCTGTTACAAACGGCCGAGCGTGGGGCCATGCATGGGAGAACGGCGCCCGTCAGCCTTCGGCCGGAACCGCCTTCGGCTTGCCCTCGCCGTCCAGCGCCACCATGACGAAATCGGCGTGGGTGACCTTTTCCATCAGGTCCGAGAGGTAGCGCTGCGCCCAGGCTTCGACCTTGAGCGTCATCGAGGTGCGGCCGACGCGTTCGACATGGGTGTAGATGCAGAGCGTGTCGCCGATCTTCATTGCCTTGGCGAACGACATCTCTTTCACCGCAGCCGTCACCACGCGGCCCTTGGCGCGTTCAGCGGCGCGGATGCCGCAGGCCAGATCCATCTGCGCCATCACCCAGCCGCCAAAAATGTCGCCGGCGGCATTGGCATCCGAAGGCATGGCCAGCGTGCGAAGCGTCAGATCGCCGAGCGGCCGTCCTTCAGCGTAGTGCACCATGGGGGAAATCCTTCGAGAGCGGTTGCCCTCGATCCCGTAACGTCATGGCGCCGACAGGTCAACGCAGACTGCCCCCGGCGAAGGCTCACTTGGCCGCTAAAAGTAGCGCTCGAGGTTCGAGCGAATGCGATCGAGCACGGTATCCCCGGAAAGGTCGGGAGAAAATTCCTTGCCCGTGATCGCCTCATAGGCCTGCGCATAGACCCGCGAGGCCTGTTCGACGATCTCGTCGGGTATTTTTGGGATCGGATCGCTGTAGGGATCGCACCGCGCCGAGACCCACGAGCGGATGAAATCCTTGTCGAAGCTCTCCGGCCGGCTGCCGCTGGCGAGCGCCTGTTCGTAACTCGCCGCGATCCAGTACCGGCTGCTGTCCGGCGTGTGGATTTCGTCGGCGAGAATGATGGTGCCGTTCTTGTCGGTGCCGAACTCGTATTTCGTATCGGCAAGGATGAGGCCGCGTTCGGCGGCGCGCTGCTGGCCGCGGGCGAACAGCCGCAAGGCATAGCCCGATACGGTATCCCACTGCGCCTGCGTGAGCAGGCCCTGTTCAAGGATCTCGGCTTTGGACAGAGGCTCGTCATGACCACCGTGGGAAGCCTTGCTGGTCGGCGTGATTATCGGCTCCGCCAGTTTTTCATTGTCGCGCAGGCCGTCCGGCAGGCGCATCCCATACATCTCCCGGTCGCCACGCTTGTAACGGGTCAGGATCGAAGTGCTGGTGGTTCCCGCCAGATAGCCGCGCACGACGATCTCGACCGGCAGGATATCGAGCCTTGTGCCGACGACGACGTTCGGGTCGGGGTATTCGAGAACATGGTTTGGGCAGATATCGGCGGTTTCCTCGAACCAGTACCGTGCCGTCTGGGTGAGGATCTCTCCCTTGAAAGGGATCGAAGTCAGGATGGTGTCGAAGGCGCTGAGGCGATCGGTTGCGATGATGATGCGCCTGCCATCCGCCAGATCGTAGTTTTCGCGGACCTTGCCGCTATAATGGCCCGGCAGTTCGGGAATGAACGCGTCAGGAAGGGTCCGCATGTGATTTCCTGCCTTCCGCAAATTGGTCGATGCCATCGCATAGGCCGTCGAGCCGGTGCATATCAAGCGCGATTGTCGGGAATCCCTGCAAACCCGGCCAGTTCGACGGTCGCTTTTTTCACAACTGATGCCGGAAGGCACAGCGACTTGGGAACGCCATGGCGTCTAGGCTGCGCCAGATTTCCGGCGCCGCCCGAACCAATCATGCAGACCCATCATGCAGACCTATGATTTCATCATCGTCGGCTCCGGCTCGGCCGGCTCGGTCCTGGCCGACAAGCTCTCGGCCTCGGGGCGCTTTTCGGTGCTGGTGCTGGAGGCCGGCGGCACCGATCGCCGCTTCTACGTGCAGATGCCGCTCGGCTACGGCAAGACCTTCTTCGATCCTGATGTCAACTGGAACTACAAGGCCGAGCCGGACCCGGGCCTTGCCGGCAATGCCGACCACTGGCCGCGCGGCAAACTGCTCGGCGGCTCGAGTTCGATCAACGCCATGGTCTGGATCAGGGGCGCGCGCGAGGATTTCGACGCCTGGCGCGCCGCCGGCAATCCCGGCTGGGGCTATGACGACCTGTTGCCCGCCTTCAAGGCGCTCGAGGACAACCAGGCCGGCGCCGACGCATGGCGCGGTGTCGGCGGCCCGCTGCACATCACCGACTGTGCCGATGCCGTCCACCCGCTGACCAAGCGCTATCTCGCTGCCGGCCAGCAGGCTGGCCTGCCGCTCAACCCGGATTTCAACGGTGCCGTCCAGGAAGGCGTCGGCGTCTACCAGATCTCGACCCGCAATGGCCGCCGCATGTCGGCGGCGCGCGCTTTCCTGCGCCCGGCGATGAAGCGCAAGAACGTCCGCGTCGAGATGAATGCGCTGGCGACAAAAGTCCTGTTCGAGGGCAAGCGCGCCGTTGGCGTCGAATATCTGCAGAACGGCGAGACGAAGATGGCGCGTGCCGGCCGCGAGGTCATATTGTCGGGCGGTTCGGTCAACTCGCCGCAATTGCTGCAGCTGTCCGGCGTCGGTCCGTCCGGTCTTCTTGGGGGGCTGGGCATTCCCATCGTTCACGCCAACGAAAATGTCGGCGCGCATCTGCAGGACCATGTCGGCATCAACTACACCTTCAAGGGCCGGCTGCCGACGCTCAACCAGATCCTGCGTCCGTGGTGGGGCAAGCTGCTGGTCGGAATGCAATACATCCTGACACGTTCGGGCCCGCTGTCGCTGTCGATGAACAATGCCGGCGGCTTCTTCCGCACCGACCCGGCGGCGAGCCGGCCCAACATGCAGCTCTATTTCCAGGCCTTCTCGACCGTCATTCCCAAAAGCGGCGAGCGCCCGATCCTGACGCCGGATCCATGGCCGGGCTTTTCCATCGGCCTGTCCAACTGCCGTCCGTCGAGCCGTGGCGAGATCATGATCCGCTCGGCCAACCCGCGCGACTACCCCAAAATCGTCGCCAATGCCTATTCGACCGAGGCCGACGTCGCCGAGATGCTCGACGCGGTGAAGTTCGTGCGCAAGATCGCCTCGATGCCCGCGATGGCCGAGATCATCGAGGAAGAGGTCCTGCCCGGCCCGTCGATCACCTCCGACGCCGATCTGATCCAGGATTTCAGGAAGCGCTCGGGGACTGTCTATCACCCGGTGTCGACTTGCCGCATGGGACCGGATCCCTCGCGCGCCGTCGTCGATCCGCGCCTCAAGGTGCACGGCATCGAAGGCTTGCGCGTCATCGATGCCTCGATCTTTCCCGACAACATCACCGGCAACACCAACGCCGCCTCGATCATGACCGGTTGGAAGGGCGCCGAGCTGGTTCTGGAGGACCAAAGATGAAGATCACCGACGTCAAGACCTGGGTTGTCGGCAATCCGCCGCCCGGCATCGGCGGCAAGTATTTCATCTTCGTCAAGCTCACGACGGACGGCGGCGTCGTCGGTTATGGCGAAGCCTACAACGCCACCTTTTCCGCCCATGTCACGGCGAAAATGGTCGAGGACATGGCCGAGCGCTATCTCGTCGGCCGCGATCCGCACGACATCGAGAACTTCTTCCGCCGCGCCTATTCCTCCGGCTTCACCCAGCGCCCCGATGTTTCCGGCATGGGCTGCTTCTCGGCGCTGGAAATGGCTTGCTGGGACATTATCGGCAAGGAGGCCAACAAGCCGGTCTACAAATTGCTCGGCGGCCAGGTGCACGAAACGCTGCGCTCCTACACCTATCTCTACCCGCACAGCGGCAGCGTCCATTCCGAGGACACACACGGCAGGAACGTCTACAACGATCCCGATCTCGCCGCCGCTTGCGCGCTCGAATATGTCGAGCAGGGTTTCAACGCGGTCAAGCTCGATCCAGCCGGCCCTTACACCGCCTTCGACGGCCACCAGCCGCGCCTGGTCGACATCGACCTGTCCACCCGCATGGTCAGGGCGATCCGCGAGGCTGTCGGCACCCGTGCCGACATCCTGTTCGGCACGCACGGCCAGTTCACCGCGTCCGGCGCGCTGCGCATGGCGCGCGCCATCGAGCGCTACGATCCGCTGTGGTTCGAAGAGCCGGTGCCGCCTGATATGCCCGAAGTGATGGCGCAAGTGGCCCGCGCGACCTCGATCCCGATTGCCACCGGCGAGCGGCTGACGACCAAGTTCGAATTCGCCCGCGTCATCGAGAACCGCGCCGCGACCATCCTGCAGCCGGACCTCGGCCGCTCCGGCGGTATTCTCGAAACCAAGAAGATCGCCGCCATGGCGGAGGCCTACCACATCCAGATCGCGCCGCATTGCTATTGCGGGCCGATCGTCGGCGCCGCCAACATCCAGCTGGCGGTGACGCTGCCAAACTTCCTCATCCTGGAATCCCTGAAACAGTGGGACGGTTTTCACGCCACGCTGCTGAAGAAGAAGATCGAGTGGCAGGACGGCAACGTCATCCCCTCGAAGGACCCGGGCCTCGGCGTCGAGCTCAACGAAGCCGTCTGCGACGCTCATCCCTACACCGGCAAGGAGCTGCATCTGCAGATGATGCAGACGCCGTTGATGCCGTGAGCGAAAGCTACGCCTTCATCGGCCTTGGCCATCTCGGCGGCAACCTTGCCGCCAGCCTGATCCGCAACGGCTTTGCCGTCACTGTCTTCGACCGTGATCCCGCCGCTGTCGAGCGCCTCGTTGCGCTCGGCGCCTCCGCTGCGAACAGTCCCGCCGAGGCCGCAGCGATGGCCGGCAACGCCATCTCTTGCCTGCCGTCGCCCAAGGTCAGCGAAGCGGTGCTAGCTGGCTCCGGCGGCTTGCTCGAAGGGTTGCCCCGGGGCGGCACTTGGATCGAGATGTCGACCAATGGCCGCGACGAGATTCTTCGCCTCGCCGCCCTCGCCTCGGCCAAGGGCGTCGAGACATTGGAATGCCCGGTCACTGGCGGCGTGCATCTGGCGGCGGCCGGAAAGATCACCGCGCTGGTCGGCGGCGATGCGGCGCTCTACGAGCGTCATCGCCCGGCGATCGAAGCGATGTGCGAGAAGTCCTTCCTGATGGGATCAATCGGTTCGGCGGCGGTGATCAAGGTCATCACCAACATGCTCGCCTTCATCCACCTTGTCGCCGCCGGCGAAGCGCTGATGCTGGCCAAACGGGGCGGTCTCGACCTCGCCCAATCCTACCACGCCATCGTGGCCTCCTCCGGCAACAGCTTCGTCCATGAGACCGAAAGCCAGCTCATTCTCAACGGCTCCTACGACATCGGCTTCACCATGGACCTGGCGCTGAAGGACCTCGGCTTCGCTCTCGCCATGGGCGAACAATCAGGCGTGCCGCTCGACCTGGCATCCCGCGTCAACGCGATTTTCGAGCAAGGCAAGGCTGCTTATGGCGGCGGCGCCTGGTCGACCCAGATCGTCAAATTGCTCGAAGATGCCGTCGGCACCGACCTGCGCGCGCCCGGCTTTCCGGCCAAGCTCGAAGTCTGACGTCGGCTAGATATCAAGCAATATCAGATGGTTGTATCCATCGGCGGACCCGTCTGAATCAATCTGTTAACGGCTTGATTCAGTATCTGAGCGTCAGCGCGCCGGGAAGGATCTCGAAGGTTGCGGGTATGCGTCCGGGCGACTCGCCGTCTATGTCGACCAGCGCGCCGTTCTTCTCCACATCGCCGAGCGGTTCGACCACCACTTTCCTGCCGCGCAGGATGGTGATTGCTGGATGATTGCGGTGCCGGCCGCCATAGAGCAGGCGGATGTCCCAGATCAGCTTCAGCTTGCCGGCGGCGCGCAGGATGACGATGTCGAACTGCCCGTCGGTCAGTTCGGCATCCGGCGCGATCATCATGCCGCCGCCGAAGAATTTTCCATTGGCCACCGCCACCAGCGCCATGCGCGCCTCGACCGGGGCGCCGTCATCGACGGTGATCCTGACATCCTGGAAGCGGTAGCGGATGAACTCGACAACGGTGCGCCACAGGAACAGCGCCTTGGCCGGCATCCTGCCCTTGCGCTTGTCGGCATTGACGGCACGGTCGGTGGCGCCGGACAGGCCCAGGCTGGCGATGTTGATGAAGTGGCGACTGGCCAGCGCGCCATGGTCGTCGATGTAGCAGATGCGCCCGGCATCGACCTTGCGAGCCTTGGCCTCGGCGATTCGCCTCAGCGCCGCGTCCACCTCCTTCGGCAGGCCGAGGCCGCGCGCGAAATCGATGCCGGCGCCGCACGGCAACACACCGAGTTCGGTCGTCCTGCCGCCCTCCTGGATCGCCTGCAGCAGCCCGTCGGCCACTTCGCTGGCGGTGCCGTCACCGCCCGCCGCGATCACCAGATTGAAGCCTTCAGCCGCAAGATCGAGCGCCAGCCTTTCTGCATCACCTTCGGCCTGCGTTTCGCGCAGTTCGAATTCGCCGAAATGCTTTTTCAGCGATGCGGCGACATCAGGCCAATGCCGTTTCAGCCGGCCGCCGCCGGCAATCGGATTGAGAATCACCCCGACTTTCAAGCGCACCCTCCCGCAAGGACATCGAAGCGCCTCGAATCCTTTGCCGGCATTGAAGCCCGCACCGGTCGGCAGGGCAAGGCCGAATGTCTACCGATGCCGCCCACCATACGACGGATCGGAAAATCGCATTCTCGTTAGTTGGTCCCCGATAATCCCGCTATCCACAGGCCCTCGGCCATTTCGCAAAGCCCTTACCCAGCGTAAGTTAAACCCATCTCAGGCGGCTACCGATCACCCAGCCGAAAGGCGAAGTGAAAGGCGGATTTCCTGAGGCCCGTACGGACCGAAGCGAGAGCAGGCTTGCCTGTTTCGAGGGACGGAGCCGAGACCTACGGGGCCGCGGAAAGCGTGCCAACGCCGACGGCGGACCGATGCTGCCATGAAGGACGGCAAAAACCTTCGATGGCGCGCAGGGCAAAGCCCGCAAGGGTGGAGACCGGCGTGGTCCCGAACGGACGCTGCTTTCGGGTGGCGGACTGGCAGGACCGTCAAAATCAAGGCCGGCAAGGCGCGACGACTTTACGGAAGTTGCTGCCGCGACCGTGTCCTGATCTGACAGGGAGGCGCTGGGAGAAATCCCGGCGCCGACTGTCTTTTCTCCCTTTTGCCGGCGATCTTGCGAGCGCCGCTTCACCGCGCGTTAAAATCGGTTAGTATCGGCGCGTCGTCAGAGTCTGTTTGCGAAACGGGCTCGTAGAAGGGGGATACTTCATGACGCTGATCCAGAAGCTTGCCGTTGCCTATGCCTTCCTGTTCTTCGGCGTCGTCGCTATCGGCTACATACCGCCGTTCAACGATGCCGAAGGCAATCTGTTCGGCCTGTTCTCCCTGCAATGGTATGATGACCTGCTGCATGCCTTCTCCGGCGTCTGGGCGCTGGCCGCGGCCTTCATCTCGCACCGCCAGGCGGTGTTCTATTTCAAGCTGTTCGGCTCGGTCTACCTGTTCGACGGCGTGCTCGGGCTGATCACCGGTTCCGGCTGCCTCGATGCCGGCATCTTCATCAACGGCTTTCGCTCCCTCAACGATATCGAATTCCCGGCCCGCTTCTTCGCCAACCTGCCCCACATCGTCATTGGCGGCTTCGCCGTCTATGTCGGCTTCTGGCTGGCGAAGCGCGTGCACGACCACTTCGCCACGGCCTGATCGGCCATGTTCGTGCTCCGCTGGCTGAAGCGCATCGTCAAGACGATCCTCTGGCTGATCGTCATCGTCATCCTCGTCCCGATCGTCGGGCTGAGCTACGGCTTCCTGACGACGTCGTCGCTCGACAAGACGCCGCTGCCCGGCATTGCCGACGGCGCTCCGCCCAAGGCGCTGGCCGACAAGGTTCGCACCGAGATCCCCGGCTACCAGCGGCCGGAGGAATCGACCTTCCTCACCTATCCGGAATGGGCGATCGTCTACGCCGCGCGCGAATATGCCGGCTTCGTCGACAAGGACCAGCCGAGCGGCTTCCCCTACTGGTCCTATGTCGGACGCTTCTGGCAGGATTACGCCATGGTGATCCGCGCCAGCTCTCCCTACAAGTTCAACTACGCCAACCATCAGATGCTGGTCATCATCGGCACCAGCCACTCGATCGAGCATATGCTGCAGTGGGCCTACGAGAACACTGTCGGCCGTATCACCGAGGCGACAGCCGGCAAGCGAACCGCCGTCGACATCTATCAGGCCAAGGTGGCGGCCGACTATGCCGCCTTCCTCGACCAGGTGCCGTGGTACGAGTTCCCCTATGCCGACAAGCGCGCCGGCCTGTTTGCGGTGCAGCCGGCGCCGAGCGACAGTTCCATTCGCACCAGCGAACGCAAGCTGGCATTCGGCCTCGCCGACACCATCAAGCAAGGCTACGCCGACCTGATCAAAAAGGCCCTCGCCGCCACAACCAACCCGGCCTTCCTCGACATCCATGTCTGGGCCAAGGGGCCGGTCGGTGAAGTCACGCGCGACGAGCCAGACACCTTGCTCGAACGCGACATGGGCACCGATGGCACCATTTTCGTCACCAAGCGCTATCAGGTGTTCACCGAGATGATTCCCCGCCTGATCGACAAGGGCGTGTCGTTCGTCGAGATCGGCGGCAACGACGAGATCATGGTCACCATGCTCTCCACCGACTCGATCGCCATCCCCGAAGGTATGCGCATCCTGTTCAGCTATCCTCTGCCGGCCGATCCGGCAACGCGCCGCACCGGCATGGTCGTCGCCGTGCGCAAGCTGCATCTCGTGCTGCCGGCGCTGATCAAGTCGGGCGCCCGGCTTGAACATGTCTATGACTACTGAGGCCTTTCGGCCACGCCCGGCCAGGATTATGCGTTTCGAGCGCTCCGCCACGTCCATTCCACAATCGCGGCCAAATCCCGCCTTGTTCGCGCGCGAAGGAGTGTTGCATGTCGCCCAAAAGTGGAATCCGGTTTTGGGATCACGACATCAACCTGAATGGGTAGCCGGGAGGCATCTCGAAGGGACAAGACCGTGATCAAGACCGCCCTTGTCGCCATGACCATCGTCGGCTGCGACTGCGACACCAAGCTTTGCGAATATATCGGCGAGACGCCGGCCAAGTGGTCGACCGTCGCCGAGTGCGAGGCCGCGATGAAAAGCCAGATGCTGCACGAGCGGAATTTCAACTATCCGCTCGTCTCCGGCATCTGCCGCACGAAGGGCTCGTCGTCCTCCTCGCAGCTGGCCGCGACCGCGTCGCGCCCGGAATTGAAGCCAGCCAGCCGGATTGTCAGAACCGAAAGTCCATTGCCGCCTGAATTGAGCCACCGGCCGAGCGTCCCGGTCGGTTCGCCGACGACGGCCATGGAAGCCGACGCCGCCCGGCCCGTCGCCTATGAACAGGTGGTCGACGGCGGAACCGGCGTGCTCTATCGCACGAAAAACGGCTATGCCGTGGTCAAGACCGACCTTGGCCGCGCCGCTTCCGCGACCGCCGACGCAGCGAAACGCTCCGTAAGCTGGCTGGCCGGACTGGTGCCGAAGGGGCTGTAGTCCCTACAGCTACAACTTCACCTTCAGGCTCTGCCAGAATTTGTCGATCAGCGGCTTTTCGGTAGCCACGTCCTCGCCGGCAATGCGGGTGATGAACAGCAGCCCCCGATCGGCAACGCCGAAGCCGACGATCTCGAAATCAGCCGTGTCGGTGCGTGTCTTCACAACAGCCTTTATGCCGGTCAATTCCTTGCCGTCGGCGAGCTTGCGCGTCGTCGGCTCCTGCGTCAGCGTGGCACCGGCCTGCACCGATTCCTTGGTCATCTCCTGCAGCATCAGCTGGTTCAGCGACACCGGATTCATCTTGCCGTATTCCTGCACGACAACGATCGTGCCCAGCGCCGACGCCATCAGATACTGCGTGATGTTCTCGCCAAGGTCGGTCTTGGTCACCGAAATATCGCTCGGATGGACGAAGGAGAAATCGCCGCCGGAAAAGGTGGCGAAGTCGTTGCGCTCGAGCGTCACCTTGCTCTTTCTGCCGCCAGGCAGCGTCATGCTTGTGCTCTCGCCGGGATCGATATCGACGGTCACCCCGTCGATCGTCAGCTTGAAAGCCTTGAGATCCTCGGCCTGGACCGGTCCAGCGCACAGCGCAATGAGGGTGAGTGCCGCCGCCGATACCATGCGCATGGCTGTTCTCCTGCTTTTTACGCCACCCCGCTCAGCGCCTTGATGGCACGGTAGAAGGTCGAGGAAAACAGTTCCGTCGGGTCATATTGCCGCTTCGCCGCCAGGAAGGCCGGCAACTCGGGATAGGAGGCCAGCAACTCCTTGGCCGTATAATGCAGTTGGTAGGGCAAGAAGAAACGGCCGCCATGCTTGATGGTCACATCGATCAGCGCTCGGGTCAGCGCCCGCATCCTGGCGTTGCCGTCGGCATCGGTCGGCTGGTTGATGTAGAGCACCAGCGAATAGGCCGGCTCCGGCGCGTAGGTCAGTGCGACATCCTCATTGTGGACGATGCGCACCGAAGCATTGAGCACCGGCAGCGTCTGGTTGCGCAGAATATCGCGGGCTTCCGCGATGAATGGATTATAGGCGGCGCGTGGAATAAAATATTCGTGCAGGATGTCTGTCTCATCCAAAAGGTCGTTGAACAGATACGGCACTGAATCGTGCATCGGGTTATTGCGGGTGACGAGGCAGGCCTCGCCTTCGGCCATGGCCGAGCTGCGAGCCACCGTGCAGCTCTCGAATTTCGGCTCCAGCGTCTTTTCGGTGAACCACTTCAGCTCCTGGAACAGGCTGCCCCATTTCGCCATGTTGATGATCACGCGCTTCAGCCCGACCGAACCCGGCTCGCCGATCGCGGGCTGATCCGCCGGCGGCTGCTCGGCCACCTTGTCATAACGGTAGACGATCATGTCCTCGAGGAAATTGCCCGGCGCCGTCGACAGATGGCCGTAAAACAGGCCGATCGCCCTGTTCGGCTCCAGCACCTCGGCGAAGAATTTCGGGAAATCGTCGGATTTGATGATTTCGCGAGAGGTCCGGTAGACGGCGTTGTCGACGATATCGAGCGTGGCTTCGAGCACCACGCCGAACAGGCCGTAGCCGCCGACGACGTGGCGGAACAGATCGGTGTTCTCGGCAGGCGAACAGGTCGTCACCGACCCGTCGGCAAGCATCACCCGCATCGAGCGGATCGAGCTCGCCACCGAACCCGCCTGATGATCCATGCCGTGCGCATTGACCGACAGCGAGCCGCCGACCGAGAAGATGTCGGTGGACTGCATTGCCTTCACCGCGAAGCGCGGATGCAAGAGGTTCTGGATATCGTGCCAGCGCGCGCCCGGCTGCAGCGTGATGGTCTTCGCCGCGGCGTCGACCGTCACCTTGTTGAATTTTCTGAGGTCGAGTACCAGCGCATTGTCGTCGAAGGCGTGCCCGCCCATCGAATGACGGATGGCCGCCAGCGACACTTTCAAGCCATTGGCGCGCGCGAAGGCCAGCGCCTTGGCGATGTGCTCCTCCTTGCTGACTTCGACCACGCCATAGACCGGCGTCTTCGAGAGACCGCTGGCATCGTTGATGTCGCCGCCTTTTGCCGACCAGGGCAGCGACGCGTCAAACGCCGGCGCACTCTCCAGCGGCTTCAGCGGCAGCGCGATGCCGTCGATATCGGCGATGCGGCCCGCGTTCTTCGGTCCCAAAGGCCCGCGCGCCAGCCGCGCCACCGTGTTGCCGCCCCACAGCACCGCGCCGCCGACGACAGCCGCACCCAACAACAGCCGCCGCGACGGCCGAAATCCCTTTTGTTCGTCAGCCATGAGTATCCCCCGTGGCCAAGGGATAGCGCGGCCTGCTGGCAAAAACCATAGTGGTCGCGCGGAAGAACGTTCCGTCAGAAAATCGATATCGATATGAACCATTGTCGGCTCGACCATCGCTTGAAGCGGATGAAACTCGCGCTCCGGTTGCAAACCCGGAATGGATGCACCATGATGGCTGCGACCACGGTGAGGGGGCCTTCCATGAAACTCGCAGTCCGGACCATGATGTCCCTGATGCTGGCGCTTGCTCCGGGATCGGCCGGTGCACAAGGCGCGGATCCAGGCGACGACAAGACGGTTATCTTTACTCCCGACGATCCAGAGATGGCGGCGGCGACCGCGCAGGCACTCGCCAGCCTGGACGACTTCCTGGCACTGTCCAAGGCTCCTCCCTCCGGCACGGACAGATTCAAACTGAAGGTCAAGGTGCGGGACGGGAATGTCAGCGAACACTTCTGGGTCATCCCGTTCCGGCGCACCGAAACCGGCTTTGTCGGCATATTGGCAAACCAGCCGGAGGGAGTGCACAACGTCGTCCTGGGGCAGAACATAGAATTCACCAGGAGCGATATTTCCGACTGGGGATACACACGCGGCGGCCATCAGGTCGGCAGCTTCACCGTCTGTGTGATGTTCAAGAAAATGTCGAAAGAAGAGGCAGACTTCATGCGCGACGAATACGGCTTCGACTGCTGACAGCGATTAACCGATCTCGTCCTTCGCGCCGACCTTGCGCACCAGCGCCGCCGTCGCCAGCATCGCGCCCATGTCTGATATCATCGGCGCGACATGCGTGGTGTAGTCGAGCGGCACCGAAATATCCGGCAGTTCGAAGAAGTTCTTTGTCTGCGGCAACAGCAGGAAACCGTCGCTGCCGTTGAGCGCGACGCGGGCCGGGTCGTCCGGCCAGGTTTCGCCCAGCCATTTCAGTGCCTGCGCCAGGCGGCCTGTCACCAGCGGCCGCGCCGCCTCGGCATTGTCGGTGCGGAATTCATAGGCGGCGTCGAGTTCAGGCACGCCGGACGACAAGTCCTGCATCTTGCTGGCGAATATGCTGCGGAAGAAGCCGACGACCGCATTGGTCCGGCGCGTCGCCACCAATACCCCCGGGAACGGCTCGATCGCTTCGAAAGCGACAATGACACCCTTGAAGACTCTCGATGAATCCTTGCTCGACCCTACTCGCAGTTCTGCTTCGTAAAGCTCGAACGGAAACTCTTCGTAACGGCCCGAAACGACATCGTCGAACGACTGCTTGTTGAAGGCGCCGACCGCCTCGCGCGGCAGCCGGTCGAAAGAGTTCGGCCTCCCTCCATGCTGGTAACGCATATCCGCGATGAAGCCGAAGATGATTGGCAGCAGCGTCTCGCGGAACGATTGCTGCAGCCGCGTCGCCGGTTGCATGGCCTGGAAGTAGAGCACGCTCGAAGCCACCAAGCCGATGCCATAGAGAAACACATGTGGCGTCGAGAACCATTGCTCGTTGGGGTCGGCGACCTTGTTGAACAGCCAGGCGACCAGCGCCACGAACACCAGCACAAGGCCAACGAACACCGGCACCCGCCAGCGCACTTGGCTGGCCGCGGAGGCCCTCGCCGTCTCATAGGTCTCGATGTCTTTCCGGATACCGGCAATCACCGCGTCGCCCGGCATGAAATCCGCCGTTTCCATCGCCACCCCTCCGCAAGCCTGCCTCTGCCGTCGCATGATAGTCGGTTTTGCAAGGGCCGCCAGACGGTTAGGCGATGACACCCTCTTCGCTTGAAGAGGAAGGGAAGATTGCGCCCAATCGAGCTTCGACCCTGCCGCGCATCTGCTCAACCAGTGCCTCCACTGGCACTAGCCGCTCATGGTCGCCGGCGCGCACGCGCATGAAGGGATGCAGCCGGTAAGACGCGATGGCGCCGCGTGTGCCGGCATCGGCGCTGACATCGACGACGAAGATTCCTCCGATGCGGCCCGGCCATGTCTGGCGCGCAAAGGCGGTGCCAAGGAAATCGCCGAGCCCGTAAGCGACGATCGTCCCGTCGATCTTTTCCACCGGCTGCACGACATGGGCGTGATGGCCGGCGATCAGCCCGACGCCTTGCCCGGCCAGCCGCCTGGCCAGCGCCCGCGTCTCGGCGCGCGGAAAATGCCGGAACTCCCAGTCCCAATGCGGCACGGCACAAAGAAGATCGACACCATAGCGCGGCCAGCCGGCCGGATCGCTGTCCATCGATACGCGCCCGGCGAACAGGTTTTCATCGGCGTTGCGCCAAAGCGTGAAGGCGGCGAAGCCGATATCCAGCGGCCCGGCCTGGACAGGCACCACCGGACCATTGGCGGCCTGGCCGACCGTGCGGATGCCGAGCCGCTGCAGCGCCGCGACCGTCTCGTCGAAGCCGGCGACGCCCTGGTCGAGCACATGATTGTTGGCCAGTGACAGCACGAGCCTTTCACGCGCAATACCAGCCGCCGCCAACGCCTCGGCCAGGAACCGCTCGCTCATCGCATGATGCGTGCCGAGCCTCGTGCCCAGCGCCGCGCTTGGTCTGTCCACGACAGGGCTTTCGCAATTGCCGATCACCACATCGGCTGCTCCGAGCAGCGCCTTGATCGCGGGATCGCAGTCCGGCGCGCCGCGGTTGGCCACGGCCGAGATGTCGCCGACGAAGGCCAGCCGCACCGCCTGCTTTGGCGGCGGATCCATCAGCGTTCCCGCCATCGGTGCAAAGTCTTGCGCGCCGCCGGCAAGCGACGGCTTCAGAAAACGCGGTAGCCAGGACAGCTTGTAGGAAAACGGATAATTCGACACGCGGCGCCCAATTGTTTGCCTTGTGTAGACTGTCCTCGGGACGGGTTGAAGCGCGACGCTGCAAATAGTGTATGTTTGTTCCGCGCGACAAATATTTGGGGGGAAAGATGACACGACCGGCAAGCCTGCTGACATCCGCTTTCATGCTGATTGTGCCGCTGTCTTCCGCGACGGCGGCTATGCCCGAAGCGGCATCCGCTCTGTTCGAGGCGAAGACCGTGGCCGCGCGCGACGGCGCCCTGTCGACGCTGGAGGCCGCCGCGCCAAAAGACCCGGCATCAGCTTACGCCGCCGGCGCCGGCGAGTTCTTCACCGCGCTGGAAATCCTGGCCAGCGGCCTGCATCGTCATGGCTTCGAAAGCCCGCAATCCTTCATGCTGCCGCTAATGCGGCTGCCGGTGCCCGACAATCCGAACCCCGAACCGCTGACCTACGAGCAGTTCCGCGCCATTCTGGTCGCCTTCCGCGACCAGCTCGAAAAATCCGCCGCCACGTTTGCGTCGGTGCCGGCGGACGCCGATATCGGCATGGCAATCGATCTCACCCATACCGGCATCGATCTCAACGAGGACGGCACCATCGCGCCTGATGAAAGCATGGCCGCCATCATGGCCTCGCTGTCGCGCGGCGGCAGCGCGCCAGACGATGCAGCCCCCTCTTTGACCTTCCGCTTCGATCGCGCCGATGGCTACTGGCTGCAGGGCTATGCCGATTTCCTCATGGCGCAGGCCGATTTCTGGCTGGCGCATGATTTCAGGAGCACCTTCGACGGGTCCTTCCACATGCTGTTCCCGCGCGCCAAGCTGCCGTTGCAGGATATCCTGGTGCCGCCGGCCGGCGACATGGGCAGCAGCATATTCTCGTCGGAGTGGCGCATCGCCGATTTCATTTCGCTGGTGCATCTCGTCAACTGGCCGGTGGTCGAACCCGAGCGCCGGCAAGCGGCACGCCGTCATCTGCTGGAAATGATCCGGCTGTCGCGCGAGGATTGGAAGGCGATCCGCGCCGAGACCGACAATGACCGCGAATGGCTGCCGGGACCGCGGCAGAAGGGCGAGAACCCGCTCACCGGCCTCGAAGTCGGCGAGGAGCAGGTGCAGGCCTGGCTCGCCGCCTTGACCATGGCCGAGGATCTCCTCGAAGGCCGCGTACTGCTGCCGCATTTCCGCATCACCGATAAGGGCATCAACATGAAGCGCTTCTTCGACGAGCCAAAAAACTTTGACCTGGTGTTGTCGATTACAGGCCCGGCCATCGCGCCCTATCTCGAAAGCGGCAGGATCCTGACCAGCGACGATTTCGACCAGATCCAGCGCCAGTTCGGCGGCGGCGGGTTTCTGATGTTTGCGCTCTGGTTCAATTGAGGGCGCCACTCAAGGCGGCCGTCCAGGCGAAGAAATTGTGACAGGCAGGCGACGGTTTTACCTGAGACAGGCGCCTATTTGGCCAATTTTCACTGGCGGTCGCTTCGTTGCATTTGTCGCTGAAGGCGCCGCGAAAAAAATTTAGAAACGGCTGTTTTGCTTGACTCGGCGATCAAAAGCAGGCAGCAAAACGACGTCGGAGAGGCAACAACATCACTTTGCTGGCCGTGGACGAGGCCTGATTTGACCTAAATCCACATCTCGTCGTTGGTTTTGAGAGGGATTAATTAACCAACTTTGTCCATATTTTGAAGCAATCGGCAACCAACGACAGACGCGGCAAACGCGTCGGGGACCACCTGGGATCACTCACAGAATGGTCGTCGCGGCTCTCAAGGCCACGTACGGGGGAAACCGGTTGGAGCAAGATTGGTTGCATGGCGTTGTTGCGTAAAAAAAATTCCGGGGACGAGCGTTGGGACGGCGTGACCGCCCGCGACGCGCCATGTTCCTCATCCTTCACTCCTGAACGGATCGTCCGCTGGGTCGCCGTGCCCGGCATCAGCGCTGCCGTTGGCCTGTGGCTGATCGGCACCATGGTCGGCCTCAGCTCCGTCGGCGCCTCGCTGTCGGCGACATCAGGTAGCCTGCCGCGGAGCCTGTCGATGCCGGGTTCGTTCGCCCTTGCCGATCCGCTCAAGCAGCATTTTCTGAGAGCACCCTTCGCCCTTGCCAATGCCCATGGTGGCACGCAGGCCCTTCACGACCATGCCGTGCAGTGCGGCGCCAGTTGCTTCAAGCTTGCCCGGTTGAGCCCGCGGGCGGAGAAATCCGCGCGCCTCGTGGCGCAGGCAAAGCCCGTTCCCACTGGTGCAAAGTCGAAGTCGCAGGAGCGTTTCGAGCGCATGGAAGCGTCGCTTTCGCCGATGAAGCTCGCCGCTGCCTTTGCCGGTGCCGGAAAGCCCGTCGTCGCCGCAGGGGCCCGTCCCGTGATTTCCACCGTCGCGCCGCGAATTGCCGAGGCGTCGCTGGTGCCATCCGTCACGGTGATGGCCAGTCTGTCGGACGACATGCCGGTTCCGGCGGCGGAACGCTTCGCCCGGCTGGATACCGGCTCGGTCGTCGTTCAGACCGCGCCGCAGCCGATGGGCTTTGCACAGTCGGACGCGAAGACGCCGGATAATTCGCAGTTGGCGCTGGCCCTCGTGCAGTCGCTGCCGGTCGACGACGAAGCGTTTGCCTCACCGCTGCCGATCGAGGATTCGTCGGCCGACGTCGCGGTTTCGCCTGTCGAAACTCAGCAGGGACAGCCCGGCGACGCCGCCTCGCTGCCGGACGCGCTCACCGACGATGTGCCATTGCCGACCCGTCGCCCTCGGTTCGAAGCGCCGCAACCCGAGGTTGCACAACAGTCCAAACCTGTTCAGCAGCCGAAGCCTGTTCAGCAACCGAATCCGGCTCGCGGGACCGTCCAGCAGGCCCAGACGGACCAACCGGCCAAACCGGCTCGGCAAGGACGGCCGGCCGATGGCGGCAACGTGCTGGCCTATGCCAAACCGGACACGCCTTCGGGTGGCCTCGGCAAGGCATTCAAGAACCTGTTCAATTCGCCGAACCCCAGGAGCGGAGCCAGCAATGGCGTCGCCGTCTACGACATCAGCGCCGGGACCGTTTACATGCCTGACGGCTCGAGGCTCGAGGCGCATTCGGGCGTCGGCGCCATGGTGGACCAGCCGCGCTACGCCAACCAGAAGAACCGCGGACCGACACCGCCCAACACCTACAATCTGTCGCTGCGCGAGTCGCGCTTTCATGGTGTGGAGGCCTTGCGCCTGACACCGGTCGATGGCCGCAACAAATACAATCGCGACGGCTTCCTGGCCCATACCTATCTGCTTCGGGGCCGCTACGCCCAGTCGAGCGGTTGCGTCGCCTTCAAGGACTATGCGCGCTTCCTCGCCGCCTTCAAGAAGGGCAAAATCAAACGCCTCGTTGTGGTGCCGCGCCTGTCGTCTTCGCCGACGCAAGTCGCATCCGCCGCCAGGGGCGCGTAGTACCTACAGGCATTCGGCCGCACCTTTCGCGCCTTCTCCTGACAGCCTACTGTCAGGAGCCATGTTGTCCGGTACGCCTCGTCCCACCGCGCTCTTTCCATTTTGGCCAGGAAATCCCATATTCGGAATATGGCCAAATCTCCCGATCAAAAAACGCCTCCGACGGCGAATGACGACCGCGCCGCGCCGAAGCGGCGCAGTCCGCTGACCGATTTCCTCGACGCCTCCGAGCCGCTGCAAGGAGGCGGCTTCGCGGAGATGCCCCAGCCGGAGCTGTCGGGCACGCCGCTGACCGGTTCGATCGCGGATTGGGCCGAACAGATCGAGCAGGAAGCCGAAAAGCAAGGACGTCTCGTCGGCAAGGGCGATGGTGGCAAACCACCGAAGCCATCGAAGAAGATACCCGAGCGCTCAAGCTCGCCGGGGCGCAGCGCGCGCGGCACCTCGATGGGTGGCGCGGCATCAGCCAGGGAGCGCACGGCAGCCGGCCTCAATCCGGTCGCCGGTCTCGACATTTCATTGGAAGACGCCGAGACGATGGCCTCGGGCAGCGTCACCGCGACGGTGGCTGCCTTGTCGGCACTGATTGAATCCGGCAATCCGCTGCACAAGGACGGCGTGCTGTGGACACCGCACCGCCCTGCCCGTCCGGAGAAATCCGAAGGCGGCATCGCCATCAAGATGGTGTCGGACTTCGAGCCGGCTGGCGACCAGCCGACAGCGATCAAGGATCTGGTCGAAGGCGTCGCCAACAACGACCGCACCCAGGTGCTGCTCGGCGTCACCGGCTCCGGAAAAACCTTCACGATGGCCAAGGTGATCGAGGAGACGCAGCGCCCCGCGCTGATCCTGGCGCCGAACAAGACGCTGGCGGCCCAGCTTTATTCCGAGTTCAAGAAATTCTTCCCCGAAAACGCCGTCGAGTATTTCGTCTCCTATTACGACTATTACCAGCCGGAAGCCTACGTCCCGCGCACCGACACCTTCATCGAGAAGGAATCCTCGATCAACGAGCAGATCGACCGCATGCGTCACTCTGCGACGCGTTCTCTGCTTGAGCGCGACGACGTCATCATCGTCGCCTCGGTGTCCTGCATCTACGGTATCGGCTCGGTCGAAACCTACACGGCGATGACCTTCCAAATGCAGATCGGCGACCGGCTCGACCAGCGCGCTCTGCTCGCCGATCTCGTTGCCCAGCAGTACAAGCGGCAGGACATCAACTTTGTCCGCGGTTCGTTCCGCGTGCGCGGCGACACGATCGAGATCTTCCCGGCCCACTTGGAAGATCGCGCCTGGCGCATTTCGATGTTCGGCGACGAGATCGAGCAGATCACCGAATTCGATCCGCTGACCGGCCAGAAGACCGGCGAGCTGAAAAGCGTCAAGATCTACGCCAATTCGCACTATGTGACGCCGCGCCCGACGCTGAACCAGGCGATCAAGTCGATCAAGGAAGAGCTCAAGCACCGGCTGGTGGAACTTGAACGGGCTGGTCGGCTGCTGGAGGCGCAGCGGCTGGAACAGCGCTGCCGCTTCGACCTGGAGATGCTGGAGGCCACCGGCTCCTGCGCCGGCATCGAGAATTATTCGCGCTATCTGACGGGCCGCCAGCCGGGCGATCCGCCGCCGACACTGTTCGAGTACATTCCCGACAATGCGCTGGTCTTCATCGACGAAAGCCACGTTACCGTGCCGCAGATCGGCGGCATGTATCGCGGCGACTTTCGCCGTAAGGCGACGCTGGCCGAATACGGTTTCCGCCTGCCGTCCTGCATGGACAACCGGCCGCTGCGCTTCGAGGAATGGGATGCCATGCGCCCGCTCTCCGTCGCCGTCTCGGCGACCCCGGGCGCTTGGGAGATGGAACAAGCCGGCGGCGTCTTCGCCGAACAGGTCATCCGCCCGACCGGGCTGATCGACCCGCCGGTCGAGGTGCGCCCGGCCAAGAGCCAGGTCGACGATGTCGTCGGCGAAATCCGTGACACCACCAAGGCCGGCTATCGCACGCTGGTGACGGTGCTGACCAAACGCATGGCCGAGGACCTGACCGAGTATCTGCACGAACAAGGCATCCGCGTCCGCTACATGCACTCCGACATCGACACGCTGGAACGCATCGAGATCCTGCGCGATTTGCGCCTTGGCGCCTTCGACGTGCTGGTCGGCATCAACCTTTTGCGCGAAGGCCTCGACATTCCCGAATGCGGCTTCGTCGCCATTCTCGATGCCGACAAGGAAGGTTTCCTGCGTTCTGAGACCTCGCTCATTCAGACCATCGGCCGCGCCGCCCGCAACGTCGACGGCAAGGTCATCCTCTATGCCGACCAGGTCACCGGCTCGATGGAACGGGCGATGGCCGAGACCAACCGCCGCCGCGAGAAGCAGATGGAGTGGAACGAGGCCAACGGCATCACGCCGGAATCGGTCAAGTCGCGCATCTCCGACATTCTGGATTCGGTTTACGAGAAGGACCACGTCCGCGCCGACATCTCGCAGTTCACCGACGGCGCCGGCGCCATGATGGGCAACAACCTGAAAGCCCATCTCGATGCCATGGAGAAGCAGATGCGCGACGCCGCCGCCAATCTCGACTTCGAGAAGGCGGCCCGCATCCGCGACGAGATCAAGCGGCTGCGCGAGATGGAACTGTCGATTTCCGAAGACCCGCTGGCCAAATACGCCGACATGGAAAGCCCGGTCTCGGGCCGTGAAAAGGGCAAGCACAACAAGGGCGTGGCCAAACATCGTACATCAGAGGAACAGGACCGTTTCCGCAAGCTCGACGAAGCACGTGCCGCCGAAGAAGCGGCCAAGGCTGCCCGGCCCAACCTCTTCCGCAAGCCGGCGCTTGACGAGATGGGCGCCGATGGCGCCGTGCCAGCGAAGAGGCCGCTGTTCGCCAAACCTTCGCTCGACGCCATGGGTCCGGGCACCGACATGCCGACCCCAGCCGGTGCGGTATCGCGCTCGCTGTTCAAGAAACAGTCGGCCGAAGAGGCGCACGGTTCCGACTTCGGCATTCCCGGCGACGCCACCAAGCCGCTGTTCAAGAAGAACTCGCTGGATGAAATGACCGTGAGGCGCACGGAAAAGCCGGTCGAGGGAAAGGTGCCAACAAAGCCCCAGCCGATCTCCCCCCCTGTGGGGGAGATGTCCGGCAGGACAGAGGGGGGCGCGAAGGATCGCGACGATTCCGCCAAACCAGTTATTCGTCAGCGCGCCGGCATCGGCTCGTACGAGGATCCAGGCGATGTCCGCCGGGAAAAGCGCCGGCCGGGGAAGACAGGCAGACCGGGACGGTAGAGCTTCACACTGTCGACTGGCTGGACCACGCCCCACCCTTGTCAGTTGCCAGTCGAAACGATACGGGCCACGGCAGCTTCTCCGCTTCCAACTGCAAGAAACGGCCGCCCGCACAATGAAACCCAAAGACATCGTCGCCTATATCTTCTTGGCCGTTACCTGGGGCTTGTCGTTCCTTGTGCTGCTCAAGGTGGTGCACGCCTTCGGCTGGGTCGGCGCGGTCACCTTGCGCTCGCTGATCGCCGGCATCACGCTCCTGCTGCTTGCCGCCGCGACCCGACGCCGGCTCGATTTCAGCGCCGGCTGGCGGCGCTTCGCCGTTGTCGGCGCGACGACGGTTGCCGCGCAGCTTGTCGGCCTATCCTATGCCACCCCGCGCATCGGCACGGCGGTGGCGGCCATCCTTGTTGCCGCGATCCCACTGTTCTCGATGATCCTCGGCCAGCTATGGGGGCTTGAGCGCATCACCGTTCGCGGGCTGGCCGGACTATTGCTCGGCGCCTTGGGCATCATCGTCCTGGTCGGTTTTCCCGCAGTGCCGATCACGGCATCCTTCGCTTTCGGCTGCGCCGCCTCGCTGTTCAGTTCCTTCTCGGCCGCCTTCGGCAGCAATTACGCAAACCGACATCTGGGCTTGGCCGGCTCGTGGGAACTCACCAGTGCCGCGTTCCTATTAGGCGGCCTGATGACGCTGCCATTGCTTCTCGCCGTACCGGTGCCGGCGATGCCTCGGGCCATCGACTTCCTCTATCTCGCCGTCCTCGCCTGCGTGATGAGCGCGTCGACCTACATCGTCTATTTTCGGCTGGTTGCCAGTATAGGCGCGACCAGGACGATCAGCGTCGAATTCGCCGTTACGGTGATCGCGGTGCTGGTCGGCACCAGCATGCTTGGGGAGTCGCTGACCGTAATCCAGGGCTTTGGCGCCGTCGCGATCATCGGTGGCTGCATACTGGTGCTCGATCCGTTCCCGCGCCGGGTGAAAGCGGTAGCCTTGCCTTCCGCCACGCCCTTGGTGTAGTCAGTCCGCACACTCGAACGTCTTGAAAGGAGGGCTCACGTGTTCGATTTTTCTCGTCACCATCGTCAGCGTGGCCCGATTTCTGCCCTGCGAGCTTGCTTGCAGGGCTGACCAGGGACGGTCCGGGGTTTCCCGCTTCGATTTTTTGGTCTGCCCTTCGTGGTGCAGCAACGCCGAGCCTGATGGCCGGCACGCGCACCGTCAAAGTGCATTGAGCCGCTAGAGCATGATCCCGAAAAGTGGGAACCGGTTTTCGGAAAAGATCATGCTCCGACAAAGAGGCGGCCAAGACCAGAGAAATCAAAATGGCCCTGATCAGCCTCAAATCCCTCGGCGTCACCATGAGTGCGCCGCTGTTTACCAACCTCGACCTCACCATCGGCAGCGGCGACCGGCTCGGCATCGTCGCCGCCAACGGCCGCGGCAAGTCGACCTTGCTGAAATGCCTGACCGGCGAGATGGAGCCGACCTCCGGCGACATCACCCGCACGCGCGGCCTGCGCGTCGGCCATGTTGAACAGTCCGTTGCCCCTGCCCTTCTGAGCCACACTTTTCATCAGGTCGTGGCCGATGCCTTGCCGGCCGAGCAGGCCGACAGCGAGCTGTGGCGCGTCGACGTGGTTCTCGACTCGCTCGATGTACCTGAGCCGATGCGCGAACGGCAGATGCAGGCGCTGAGCGGCGGCTGGCAGCGGCTGGCGCTGATCGCCCGCGTCTGGGTAACCGATCCGGACGTGCTGCTGCTCGACGAGCCGACCAACCATCTCGACCTTGCCCGCATCAGCCAACTCGAGACCTGGCTGAACACGCTGCCGCGCGAGGTGCCGGTGGTGATCGCCAGCCACGACCGTGCCTTTCTGGACGCCACCACCAACCGGACGCTGTTCCTGCGCCCGGAGCAGTCGCCGGTGTTTGGCCTGCCCTATTCCCGCGCCAGGCAGGCGCTCGATGATGTCGACGCCTCGGCGGAGCGCAAGTTCCAGCGCGACGTGAAGGTCGCGCAGCAATTGCGCCGGCAGGCGGCCAAGCTCAACAACATCGGCATCAATTCGGGCAGCGATCTGCTGACGGTGAAGACCAAGCAGCTCAACCAGCGCGCGGAAAGACTGGAAGAGGCGGCGGCTCCGGCGCATCGCGAGAAATCGGCCGGTGCAATCAGGCTGGCCAATCGCGGCACCCACGCCAAGGTGCTGGTCACGCTCGACGACGCGGCCGTCGAAACACCCGACGGCACGCTGCTGTTCAGGACCGGCAAGCGCCACATCTGCCAGGGCGATCGTATCGTCCTGCTCGGCCGCAACGGCGTCGGCAAGTCGCGCTTCGTCACCCTGATCCGCAACGCCATCGTCGAACCGGACACGGTACAGAATGTGAAGGTGACGCCGTCCACGGTGCTCGGCTACAGCGACCAGGCGCTGTCCGGGATCAGCGGCGACGACACACCGCTGGCGCTGGTCTCGCGCCGCTATGATGTCGGCGAGCAGCGTGCACGGTCGCTGCTGGCCGGCGCCGGCGTGGTCATCGAGATGCAGGAGAAAAAGATCGGCGTGTTGTCCGGTGGCCAGAAGGCGCGGCTGATGATGCTGGCGCTCAGGCTAGCCAATCCCAACTTCTATCTGCTTGACGAGCCGACCAACCATCTCGACATCGACGGCCAGGAAGCGCTGGAAGCCGAGCTGTTGGCGCATCAGGCGAGCTGCGTGCTCGCCTCGCACGACCGCTCCTTCATCCGCGCCATCGGCAACCGCTTCTGGCTGATCGACAAGCGGAAACTGACCGAAGTCGAGGCCCCGGAGGATTTCTTCCGTTCGGTAGCGGAAGTCAACGGATCATGAAGGTCGACTGGCATGTATATTATTTGCTTACAGACTCTTGTTTTTTGTAAGCAATCTGTTTACATGTGATCCATGATCAAGTCCTTCAAGAACAAGCTGCTGGACCTCTTTCAAACCGGAAAAACCGGCAAGATCGACGCCAAGATGCACAAGCGCATTCTTGTCCGGCTTGACCGCCTGGAAGCGTCAGAGAAGCCGGAAGAGATGAACCTCCCCGGCTTCGATTTCCACCCGCTGAAAGGCTTCGATCCCATCCGTTACACGGTCCACATCAACGGCCCGTGGTGCATCACATTCGAATTCGACGGCAAGGACGCCGCCCGCGTCGATTTCGAGCAATACCACTGAGGCGGCCAGATTGGAGACGTTAGACTTATGACCGTGCACGAGCCGACGCGTCCTATTGAGCGTTGTCCCTCCCACCCGGGAGCGCTGCTTGAGGACATTATCCCGGCAACTGGAAAGACCAAGGTGGAAATTGCAAATCTGCTCGGGATCTCCCGGCAGCAACTCTATGACATCATCCGCGAAAAGAAGCCGGTTTCGCCGGCAGTGGCCGCTCGCCTTGGGAAGCTGTTCGGCGACGGCGCCGCGATCTGGCTTCGAATGCAGGCGGCTTTCGATGCCTGGCATGCAGAGCGTGAAGTCGATGTTTCAGCTATCCCGACGCTCAAGGTTGCGTAGGCGCCGCTCGGCAGCGCCTGAATAAGATATCAAACGCTGCCAGCAAAAATTTTCGACCGTCTGTCGGATGATCGCCACGCACCGCGTCCTTGGAATGCCGACACAATGATGCCGGCTTCAACCGAGGACAAAGCATCATGTTCACCCTGTCATCCATAGGCCGCATCACCACCCGTTACATGGAAGCCCGCGCCCGCTATCGCAGCGAGCGCGCGCTCCTTTCACTGCCGATCGAGTTGCGCAAGGACATCGGTTGGCCGGAAATCGTGACCGATGCGCGGAACGGCCCCCGGATTCGCAGAGCACCCTGACCCATGCAGCCGGGGGCCGGCAACTATGCCGCTGGTCAGTCATGCGTATCGCCCGATTGGGGGGCGCCGACGCAAGTTCGTTTCACGCTTCTCGCTCAAGCCCGCCGGTTGCCCGGTTTGTCCGAAAAAAATTCGAGGCCATGTAGGATCGCCGCCACCTCATCCGTCCTATGTCTCGCAAGGCCAAACGCGAAGAGGAGCAAGACATGACTGATCAGACCCCCGTTCAGCCCGCGGCCAAGGTGCTCGGCGGATTGACCCCTTATCTGCAACTGGATGGCGCCTTCAAGGCCGCCGAATTCTACAAGAAGGCCTTCGGCGCGGAGCAGGTCTTTGCCTATCCGGCGGACGAAAAAGGCCGCACCATGCACATTCACCTTCACATCAACGGCTCGACGCTGATGCTCTCCGATTTCTATCCCGAAAACGGGATGCCCGCCGTCAAGCCGCAAGGCTACACCATGCAGCTTCACCTCGGCAGCGACGACATAGACGCCTGGTGGAAGCGCGCCGTCGATGCCGGCTGCGAAGTCGCCGTGCCGCTCCAAGTTATGTTCTGGGGTGACCAGTGGGGCAATATGCGCGACCCGTTCGGCGTCGAGTGGGCAATGAACGCGCCGGTGAAGAAAGCCTGATCCGCCGCCAATGGCGAAGCCCCTCACCGGCAGGCGTCGGTGAGGCCCTGTGAACTTCCAGGAGGAGACCCAAAATGTCCTATGTCGATGGCTTCGTGCTTGCCGTGCCCAAGGCAAATCTCGAGGACTACAAGAGGCTGGCCAACCTCGCGGGCCCTATATGGATGGAACATGGCGCGCTCGCCTATGTCGAATGTATCGGCGACGACGTGCCCTATGGCGAGGTCACTTCGTTCCCGCGCGCCGTGCAGGCCAAGGACGACGAGATCGTCGTCTTCTCCTGGGCCGTCTATGAATCGCGGGAGAGCCGCGATGCCGTCATGGCCAAGGTGATGGCAGACCCGCGCTTGACACCCGATTGGGGGCCGATGCCGTTCGATATGAAGCGCATGATCGTCGGTGGCTTCCAGCCCTTCATGGAGCTGTAGGCGCGCCTGCTCCGCCCGTGGATGACGAAGCTTGGGGACTTCGGCTAAACTGTAACCAGGCCGCTAATCCAGCTTGTCTAGCAGCGGCTTCAGCCGGTCGCCATAGCGCTTCCACAGATCGACCGAGCCCTGATACATCGGCTGGCGCACCTGCGCGGCGGATGCGGTGCGCACCGGCCGGTCGGTCTCGTGGAAGGACAGCGCCGCATCGTCCCAAGGCAGGCCGAGATGAGCGATCAGCGCCCGCGTCTGGCCTTCCTGGTCGGCGACGAAATCCTCGTAGCGTACATCATGCACGACGCCGGGCAGCACGGTGTGCCAATGCGCCATGATGTCGGTGTAGAGATTGTGGAAATCGGCGAGTTCGCCGAGATCGTAGCCATAGCGATGGCTATCGCCACGGAAATGCACCTTGTAGATCGACAGGCAGGTGGCGGCCGCATCGCGCGCGCAATGGACGATCTTGGCCTTCGGCAGCATCAGATGCAGGAAGCCGATCAGCAGGAAGTTGCCAGGCATCTTGTCGGTGACACGCTTGAAGCCGGGATAGCGGGCGTGCAGCATGTCGAGATAGGCCTCGCCGGCCTCGGCGAAAGCCTTGTCGGGCATATCGGCGATCCCTGCGGGAAAGCCGCCCTTCATGGTCAGGGGAAACTGCTTACCGACCGCCGTCTTCAGGATGCTGAGCTCGCCGGCGCCGTAGACCTGGGGATGGCTGGCGATGATCTGCTCGACCAGCGTCGTGCCCGAGCGCGGCATGCCGACGACGAAGATCGGCGTGTCGTCGCTGATTGAGCTGGGCTTGTGTTTCTCGAAGAAGCCGGCGTCGAAGGTTGCCTTCATCGCCTCGAACTCGGCCCGCGTCTTGGCCGCATCGTAGTCGATCCCCTTGCGGCGGATCGCATTGCCTTCGGCGAAATAGTCGAAGGCCCGGCCATAATCCTTCAGATCGTCATTGGCCTTGCCGAGACCGAAGGACAACTGCATGCGCGCCAGGCTGTCCTGCGGCGTCTTGGCATGCTGAGCCTCCATGCTGGCGAGTTCGCTGTCGCGCTCCTTCTGGCGCTTGACCTGCGTCAGCATCAGCCAGGCTCTCGCCATGCCGGGATCGACCGCCAGCGCCTGCCGGAACAGGTCGGCTGCTTCATCGAGCTTGCCCTTTTCCATCAGCCCGACGCCGAGCCCATGCAGCAGGTCGGCATCCTTAGGCCGGATCGCCAGCGCTTCGCGGAAGACGGCAAGCGCCTCGTCCAGGCGTCCCGCTTCCTGCAGCGTTTCGGCAAGACCGATGCGGGCGCGGACATGGAAGGGATTGCGCCCGACCGTGCCGCGATAGATCTCCTCGGCACCCTCGAACTGGCCGAGCTGCTTCAGCGACGAACCGAGATTGTCGCGCGCCGCCAACTGATCGGGCCGCAGCGTCACCGCCTTGCGGAAGCAGTCGACGGCGGCAGCGACCTGGCCGAGGTCGCGCAGCACCGTACCGAGATTGTTTTGAAAATCCGGATTGCCGCTCTGCAGGCGCACCGACTGTTCGATCAGGTCCAGCCCTTCGGCGCCGCGCCCGGTCTGGTGCAGCAGCAGCCCCAGGAAATGCGCCGCGGCGGCGTGATTGGCCTTTTGCGCCAGCACCTGCCGGTAGACCGCCTCGGCCTCTTGCCGGCGTCCGGCCTGATGCAGCTGCAGCGCCTGCTGCACACGCTGGTCGAGCCCCAGCGGTGGCTGACCCCCAGCGCCAGATCTGGCTCCCGCGCCCGCCGCTCGTCTCTGATCTCTGTTGATGGGAAACCTGCCGTGTTTTGTCCGCCTGTGGCGGTCTAGGCCATCGGCGCGGCGGGTTCAAGGCTTCGCTTGGTATCTCGCCCTTGCCATCAACGGCGAAGGTCAGATCAGGCGGTTGGTCTCGGCGACCTGTCTGGCCCGCCTCACGGTGCCATCGGTATCGGCGATCGTTCGCCTTGCCGCCTCATCGCTTCTGATGGTCAGCCGCGCCGACTTGACGATCATCGGCTTGCCGGTCGGGCCAGCGGCACCGGCGTGTATGACGGTTTGCTTGATGATCGTCGCTACGATCGTGCCTCTCGGGGTTCTGACAGAAACCATAGTTTTTCCTTCCGTGAATAAATAAAATGCAAGTTCTGGGACAATCGGCCCAGCGTAAATTTAAGCATTTTTTTGAAAGTCGCCGATCCATATCAGAATTTTTCAAATAATTACAGCGATCTATTTTTTTGTCGCCGTCCGAGGTTTTCAGGAATCTTCTTGAACAATCAGCCCCATTAGCCTATATAGACAGGATCGCTTTGGGCCAGAATTGGCATCTCGCGGCGTCAGAGGTTCTCGACCCGCCAATCTCATTCCAATCATCGATACCGGGCGCGCCTATTCGCTCCGCGGCCATGTCTCATTTTTTCGAAAGACCCACATGAACACCGGAACCGTGAAGTTCTACAATGGCCAGAAGGGCTTTGGCTTCATTCAGCCGACCGATGGCGGCAAGGACGTTTTCGTCCATGTGAGCGCGCTGGAGCGCGCCGGCTTTCCCGGCCTCGCCGAAGGCCAGAAGCTGCGGTTCGAGTTGGAGCGTGACACCAAGGGCCGCGAGTCGGCCGCTTTGCAATTGATCTGATCCGGCCGAATTCGATGAACGCTGACCACGGATGTACTGGCAGCTCTCGAAAGCGGCTTATTTCCAGCGACTGCCGGAAATAGGAAAGCGGGGCTCGTCCCCGCTTTTTTTGCTTCAGCATCGCTGCTTTGCATAGGTTAAGACAATGCCGGACCGCACCACACACTCCATCGCGCATTTCGCGGCACCTTTCGTGCTCGGCGGACTGGAAGGGCAGCTGCCGGCCGGCGATTACGACATCGATCACGACGAAGAGCTGATCGAGGGCATGTCACGGCTTGCCTGGCGCCGTATCGCCACTTTCATCCATCTGCCGGCAAGGGCAGTGAAAAACCCGCCCACCAGCCAGCTTGTCGCCATCGATTACCTCGAACTCGAAACAGCGCTGAAGCGCGACAGGGAGAATGCAGCATGATCCGTTTCCAGCAGAATGCGCGCCCGCGCACCGACACGCCCGCGCACCAGTTTGCGATTGGTCAGACCGTGCGGATGAAGAGCCGCACCGGCCTGGTCCAGAAGACCGCCGAACTGTTCCAGATCAAGAGCCGGCTGCCGGTCAAGGACGGCTCGCCGCAATACCGCATCCGCAGTGAGCAGGAGACCCATGAGCGGGTCACCACCGAAGACAATCTCGAACCGGCCGATCCGGTTGTTGCCGACAGCCCGGTTGTCACCGTCTGAGATCCCCACCGCAAAGCCAAGCCAACACGCAGCAGGAGCACACCATGTCCAAGGGTCAACAGCGAAGCAACCGCGAAGTGCGCAAGCCGAAGAAGGACAAGGTCGTGGCCAAGCCCGCCTCCCCATTCGGCTCGTCGGTCAAGCAGGCCGAGAGCAGCCTGAAGCCAAAGCCGAAGGGCTGAGCTGACATCCAGGGCGCCTCGTGCGCCCTCTCCGTCGCCCTATGTGAGGCGACGGACTGACATAACAGGCCCGCGCAACGCTCTGCCACGGAGGCTTGCTTGAACTTCTTCATCGAGTTCTATCGGTCGCGCGACGCCGACGAAGCCACGCTCGACAAGGTGTCGCTGGAAGCGCCGAACCTGCGCGCCGCGCTGCAGGGTGCCACCGCGCTGTTCCACACGCTGGCCATGCCGCAAATCCCCGATCGCCTGCGTATTTGCGACGACAATGGCAGCGAGCTTTATGCCGGCCCGGCTGACGGAGCCTATCCGACGGAAATATGACCGAACGCCTCGGTTCTCCCTTGCGGGGGCCCGAAGGGCCGGCGAGACTCCCGACTCGCCCAATCGGTGAATGGCGGGCGGCACCGAGCTTGCTCGGCCACTTTCTCCCACAAAAAGGTGTAAAGGCAAGATACGCCCTGCCCCTCAGCACGGCCCGTCGTCAACGATGCGATAGTCGGCGGCGCGGGCCTCGCAAGCGTTGGGGAAGGTCCGCATCTCGCCGTTCCGACGAGCGCACACGGGAGCGTATTCACGGGTGCAGAACGTCTGCTCTTCGCCACCGCCACCGCCGTCGCGGCACGGACCATCGCGCACGATGCGATAGCCGGCCCGGTCGGCAAGGCAGGCATTGGCGAAGGTCTGGCGGTCACCGCCGCGCCGGGCACAGACCGGCTCGTACTGCTTGCTGCAATATTGCGGTTCTGGCCGTGGCGGACGCGGACGCGGCCCCGGTCCTTCATCGACGACGACGGCGCAGGCGGCAAGAATTGCCGACAGCAACAGGATGACAAAACCCTGCCGCGAAAAGATTGCCGCCAGAAATTTCATGATGATCTCCCACGATCGCGTCCCGGTTGCCGATCCTCGCCAATCCCTTGCCAATTGCAACCCCCGTTTGCAGCCCTTTCAGCCGGAAACGGTGCCTCGGCCGTGGTCGGCATCAGCCTCCTCGGCCATCTCGACATCTGGCCCATTCGTGGCCCGGCTCTGGCCGATGACCCGGCCGGCAAGCAAGCCTATGCCGAGCCGATCGATGCTCAGGTCAGTCGATCCATGCGTCGGGATGCGCCAATGCGGCGGCCCGCGGCGCTATCTTGCAACCATCACGTTTCCGTGCGATAAATTCCGTGTTCGGGCATTTGCGACCCGGAGAGCGGAACGTTTTGGACGACCTTTCCCCGATACTGTGAATCTCTGACGGCCCCGTTTTCGGCGGGGGTTTTGACCATGCGCCAATGCATGACTGCCGAAGCAACCACCAGGAACTGCCCTTTGCGCCAGGCGGCGGGCAGAACCACCAAAGACTGAACGGGTGAAGGAGTTTCCCCAATGGCCCAGACCGGCACCGTTAAATTCTTCAACGCGACCAAAGGCTTCGGTTTCATCACGCCCGATGGCGGCGCCAAGGATGTGTTCGTCCATATTTCCGCCATCGAGGCTTCGGGCCTGCGCACGCTCGTCGATGGCCAGAAGGTCACCTTCGACGTCGAGCCGGACCGCATGGGCAAAGGCCCCAAGGCTGTCAATCTCCGCGCGGCCTGAGCTATCGGGACGTCCTCTGACGCGCGACGGAGGCTCCAACGCCTGAACCTGGCTTGGAGAGGGATCTGAATTTTGAAAGGCGCGGCGATCTTCGTCGTGCCTTTTTCGTGCCGAAGACGCGGACCAATGCATGTCGCCCAAAAGTGGCCTGTTTGGGGGAACGACAGGCATGAAAACAAGGACCCGAAGATCGCCGCGACGCCCTTTGACTGCCCGTAAAACTTTCTCTTGCCGATGACGCTAAAATAAAGGACAAATTTCCTCTCGGGCATTTGCCGGCCCGAGACTGGAGTTTATGGGACAAAGGAGCTTCCCATGCCGCAGACCGGCACCGTCAAATTCTTCAACCATGCCAAGGGCTTCGGCTTCATCACGCCCGATGATGGCGCGAAGGATGTTTTCGTCCATATTTCAGCCGTGCAGGCGTCCGGTCTTCCCGGTCTCGAGGATGGGCAGAAAGTGTCATTCGACACCGAGCCGGACAAGCGTGGCAAGGGACCGAAGGCCGTCAACCTGTCGGTCGGCTGAGCCGGCTTCAGGCTGTGGGCGGGCAGTTTCGCCCCTTGAGAGCGTGTGATTTTTGACGTCTTTTTTGAACAAACACGTCAAAATCCGTTCAGCCCCCGTTCAGCCACGGTCGCATATTAGTCTTTGGTAAAGCCGGACCGCATCCCCCGAAACTGCACGGGCCGGCACGAAGGAGACCAAGATGAACCGAATTTTCAAAACCGCCGTCCTGGCCGCTGCCGTGGCCGCCACCACGCTCGCGACCTTGCCCGCAGCCGATGCGCGTGACTGGCGCCGTCACGGCCATCACGGCAATGGCGATGCGATCGCCGCCGGCGTCCTCGGCCTCGCGGCCGGCGCACTGATCGGTGGCGCGTTGGCCAATGACCGGCCCCCGCCCTACGCTGACCGCTACTACGATGACGGTTACTACGATCGTGACGTAGTGGTGCGCCCGGCCCCGGTCCGCCGCTACTATGCGGAGCCGAGGGTTGTCTACGCCGATCGTTATGCCGAGCCGTGGACGCGTGACTGGTACGAATACTGCTCGGACCGCTACCGCACCTTCAATTCCCGTACCGGCACGTTCACCGGCAATGACGGCGAACAGCATTTCTGCACCGCCAACTGAGGCTTCCCTGCCCCAAAACAAAAAGCGCTGACCGCAAGGCCAGCGCTTTTTTGTTTGGAGCATCGCAGGATTTGGGACCGGTGATATCGGCGGCCCTAAACGAGGAAAGGATTGGTCCGCCGCTCCTCGCCAAAACGTCCACCGGGACCGTGGCCGCAGATGAAGCCGATGTCGTCGCCGAGCGGCAGGAGCCTGTTCTTGATCGAGGCGATCAGCGCCGCATGGTCGCCGCCCGGCAGGTCGGTGCGGCCGACCGAGCCGCGAAACAGCACATCGCCGACATGGGCGAACTTGGCCGCGCGGTTGTAGTAGACGACATGGCCGGGCGCATGGCCGGGGCAGTGCAACACCTCGAACACATGCGAGCCGAACGAGACGGTCTCGCCTTCGGTCAGGAACCGGTCGGGCACGCAATTGCGCGCACCGGCAATGCCGTAGCGCATGCCTTGGTTTTCCAGATTGTCGAGCAACGACTTATCGGCCTCATGCGGGCCGATGATCTCGACGCCGAGCGCTTCCTTTAGCTCCATGGCGCCGCCGGCATGGTCGATATGGCCATGCGTTATCCAGATCGCATCGGCTGATATCGAATTGTCCTTCAGCGCCGCCAGCACCTTGTCGATGTCACCGCCCGGATCGATGACCACACCGTGCTTGTCATCCATGTCGAACAGGATGGTGCAATTCTGCTGGAACGGTGTGACCGGCACGATGCCGGCATTGAGCTGACCCATAATCGTCCTTTCGCTATGCCAGCCGTGATTTAGAGACGCTGGTAAAGGGCGTCCACCCCCCGAAGGGCGAACAGTCAGTAGCCCCAAAACGGAAATGGGCGGCCGAAGCCGCCCATTTGAAGACCGAATGGCCCCTGCTTACTTCTTCATCGCGCCCATGACGGCGCCGAGAATGCCGGTCAGGATCGCGCCGCCGCCGGCGCCGCCGATGATATTCTGCAGGTTCAGCGCGCTGCCGAGACCGCTCGTTGCCGCTGCCGCAGCCGCCGGATCAACCGCGCCGCCACCAAGCAGGCTGCCGAGGATCGCCGCGCCGCCGACGCCGCCAATGGCTCCGCCCAGGATTTTGGGAAGCTGACCCATCGCCGCCGTCTTGAGCGCCGCACCGACCGCCTGACCACCGATGATACCTGTAATCACCTGTACGATGATCGGAAGAAGCGTGTTCATGTCCATATGATTAGTCCCTCCATAACTGCCAGCCTCCCGGGCCGACAGCATCATGAGACGCCGAATTGGACGAAAGTCAAATGCAAGAATGCTTAAATAGAAGGGGCGGCGCTAAAACCGCCCCTGCTTGCTAAAAAAGCTGTGACTATCGTTATTCCGCGGCGATCGCGTGCTTGGGTTGAACGGCGGCAGAATAGTCATCCATAAGGTTCTTGGCGATTTCACCGACCTCGAATCGGTAAGGTCCGATCTCCGACACCGGCGTTACTTCCGCTGCGGTGCCGGTCAGGAAGCACTGCTGGAAGCCTTCCAGCTCTTCCGGCAGGATTGCACGTTCGATCACCTCCAGACCGCGATCCTTGGCCAACCCAATGACCGTGCGGCGGGTGATGCCGTCGAGGAAGCAGTCTGGCATGGGCGTGTGGATCTTGCCGTCCTTGACGAAGAAGATGTTGGCGCCGGTCGCTTCCGCGACCTGGCCGCGCCAGTCGAGCATCATGGCGTCGGCATAGCCCTTGGCCTCGGCGGCGTGCTTGGACATGGTGCAGATCATGTAGAGGCCGGCGGCCTTCGATTTGGACGGGGCGGTGCGCGGGTCGGGCCGCCGCCATTCCGCCACGTCGAGACGGATGCCTTTCAGCTTCTGCGCCGGATCGAAATAGCTCGGCCACTGCCAGATGGCGATGGCGCAGTTGATGCGGTTGTTCTGTGCCGAAACGCCCATCTGTTCGCTGCCGCGCCAGGCGATCGGCCGGACATAGGCGTCCTGGAAACCCTGCTTCTTCAGAAGCGTGGTGGAGGCGTCGTTGAGCTCGGCCACCGAATAGGGAATCTTGAAGCCGAGCAGGCGCGCTGAGTCATGCAGGCGCTCGGTGTGTTCGTTGAGCTTGAATATCTCGCCGCCATAGGCGCGCTCGCCCTCGAAGACGGCGCTGGCGTAATGCAGACCATGGGTCAGCACATGGATCTTGGCGTCACCCCATTGGACGAATTCGCCGTTCATCCAGATGAAGCCTTCCAGTTGATCGAAGGGAACGGATGCCATGGTAACCTCCCGCGGGCGGCAGCCCGCATAGTGTTTTGTCGTTGTGTGTTCTTGTCGCCTATCGAAGGCGGCTTTTTCAGGAGCGTAGGCGGATAATTGCGCTCTGGCAAACTAAGGAAGTTCCGGAAAAACCGGCTTGCCTTGCCTTTTCGTTCGCAATGCGCCCAAAAGCTTGTCAAAAATTACCATTGCAGGGAAATTACGTCAATAGTACTGACATAATCTCTCTTTCCCACGGAGAAATGATGACGGATCGTAGCCACGCAGCCGGGAAACCGATCAGGACCGCGATGTCAGACGAGGACGGCATCGACTTCGCCATCATCGAATTGCTCTTCTTCGCCTATCGTGACTTCACCTCCGACCCGGATCAGATCCTGGCCGATTACGGTTTCGGCCGTGCCCATCACCGGGTGCTGCACTTCGTCAACCGCAGGCCGGGCCTGACGGTCGCCGAACTGCTCGACGTGCTGAAGATCACCAAGCAGAGCCTGGCCCGCGTGCTCAAGCAGTTGATCGACACCGATCATGTCGTGCAGTTGCAAGGTCCACGCGACCGCCGCCAGCGGGAGCTTTATCCGACGGCCAAGGGCCGTGCGCTGGCGCTGGCGCTGGCGCGGCCACAGTCGCGCCGCATCCATGCTGCATTGGAAGATTCCGGAATAACCGAACGGACCTTGGTGGAACGGTTCCTCGAAGCGATGGTCGATCCGGAACTGAGAGCGCAGATCGACCTGGGGTCCGCAAAAATGTCAGGGAAAAACCATGGAGAGCACTGAACGGGTAGATCACGCGGCCGCACCGGACGACGATGCACCGCATCTGCTTGTGGTCGACGACGACACCCGCATCCGCAATCTTCTCAAGCAGTATCTGACCGAAAACGGCTTTCGCGTCACCGTCGCCGGCAATGCCGACGAAGCCAGGCGCAAACTTGCCGGCCTCGACTTCGACCTTCTGGTGCTCGACGTCATGATGCCCGGCGAGACAGGCGTCGACCTGACCAAGTCGCTGCGCGCCGAAAAGAACGTGCCGATCCTGATGCTGACGGCGCTGTCGGAGACCGACAGCCGCATCAGCGGGCTGGAGGCCGGCGCCGACGACTATCTGCCGAAACCTTTCGATCCGCGCGAGCTGATCCTGCGCATCAACAACATCCTGCGCCGCGGCGGCCCGGCGACCACGCCGAAGGTCGAGCAGTTGGTTTTCGGCCCCTACACCTTCCAGATCGCCAGGCGCGAATTGAAGCGTGGCGGCGAGGCGTTGAAGCTGACCGACCGCGAGCAGGAGATCCTGGCGATCTTCGCCGCGCGGGCAGGTGAGACGATACCTCGCCACGAGCTTGTCGGCGACGATTCGGAAGTCGGCGAGCGCACCATCGACGTCCAGATCAACCGGCTGCGCCGCAAGATCGAGCGCGATCCGTCCAATCCGGTCTGGCTGCAGACCGTGCGCGGTATTGGGTATCGGCTCAGCGTGGAATAGAATGCCGCCTGCGGCCGGCTGAACGGCCGCGGGCAAGCGAAAAGAGCGAATGGCAACCACGGAACTGGAACAGCCGGGCAATGGCGGCTTGAGCGCACGCGCCACGCGGCCGCTGAAGGCGGTGCCACGCGCCTGGAACCGCTTCTGGCGCCTCGTCTCGCTCTATATGCCCAAGCGGCTCTATGCCCGCTCGCTGATCATCGTCATCGCGCCGATGATCCTGCTGCAATCGGTCGTCGCCTTCGTCTTCATGGAGCGCCATTGGGCAACCGTGACGCAGCGCCTGTCGCAAGCCACCGTGCGCGACATCGCCGCCATCGTCGACCTGATCGAGACCTACCCGCACGACGCCGACTACACCAGCATCATCCGCATCGCCCAGGACCGCATGCAGTTGAAAGTCGACCTGCTGCCGCCCGATCCCTTGCCGCCGCCAGGACCCAAGCCGTTCTTTTCGATCCTCGATGACGTTCTCTCATCCGAAATCACCCGCCAGATCAACCGGCCGTTCTGGATCGACACGGTCGGCAATTCCAATATCATCGAGGTACGCGTCCAGCTCGAGGACAAGGTGCTGCGCGTCTTCGTGCGCCGCAGCCAGGCCTATGCCTCGAATACCCACATCTTCCTGATCTGGATGGTCGGCACCTCGCTGGTGCTCTTGATGATCGCCATCCCCTTCCTGCGCAACCAGATCCGGCCGATCCTGACGCTTGCCGAAGCCGCCGAAAGCTTCGGCAAGGGCCGGCCGATGCCGCGCGATTTCCGGCCGCGTGGCGCCGAGGAGGTTCGTCGCGCCGGCTTTGCCTTCATGCAGATGCGCGAGCGCATCGAACGCCAGATCGAGCAACGCACCGCCATGCTGACCGGTGTCAGTCATGATCTGCGTACCATCCTCACCCGCTTCAAGCTGCAGTTGGCGCTGGCCGGCGGCAAGGCCGAGACCAAGGCGGCACTCGACCAGGACATCGACGACATGCAGTCGATGCTCGAAGGCTATCTCGCCTTTGCCCGTGGCGAGGCTTCGGAAGACGCCGGACGGTTCGATCTCGAAGCTTATTTCGAGAAGCTGGGCGAGGAGGCCAGGCTGCGCAAGCGCAAGCTGTCGACGACGCTTGCCGGCGACCCCGATGTGCATGTGCGGCCGAACGCCTTCGCCCGGCTGATGTCCAACGTCATCGGCAACGCCTTCCGCTATGCCAAGACGGTGGAGGTCAACGCCACCCATGGCCGCGGCTCGCTGCTGGTTACCATCGACGATGACGGCCCAGGCATTCCGGCCGACAGGCGCGAAGACGTGTTCAAGCCTTTCGTGCGGCTCGACGAGGCGCGCAACCTCGACGCCAGCGGCACCGGGCTCGGCCTGTCGATTGCCCGCGACATCGCCCGCAGCCACGGCGGCGACATCACCCTGGACGACAGCCCGCTCGGCGGCCTGCGAGCGGTGATCAAGGTTCCCGCATAATCCGCGGAGGACCGGGCTTCATCCGCCCGTCATGAAACCATGATCAAGAGCGCGCATGAAGCGCGCGACCTCAATTGATTCGGCCTTGCCGCCTCACTTCGACCCCGTGCCCGTCCGGGTGCGCCGGAGCGAAGCGAGGGCAGCAGGCCGGTCGCCGTTCCGGCAGCGTCTCAAGGCAACCGTCGACCTTTCCTGCAAAGGGCCGCCATGCGCATATTGATGGTCACCGACGCCTGGCGCCCGCAGGTCAACGGCGTCGTCCACACGCTGGAGCGGCTCACCGAAACGCTGAAATCCTTCGATGTCGCGGTCGATTTCCTGACGCCCAACATCTTTCGCACACTGCCCTTGCCGACCTATCCGGACATAAGGCTGGCGCTGACCACGCCCGGCCATGTCGCGCGCCTGATCGAGGCCGGCAAGGCCGACCATATCCATATCGTCACCGAGGGTCCGCTCGGCATCATGGCGCGGCGCTATTGCCGCAATGCCGGCCGGCCGTTCACCACCAGCTATCACACGCGCTTTCCCGAATATCTCAGCGCCCGCCTGCCGGTGCCGGAAAGCTGGGCCTATCGCTGGCTGCGCGATTTCCACAATTCCGGCCAGGGCACGCTGGTCGCCACCCAGTCGCTCGCCGACGACCTTTCGGCGCGCGGCTTCACCAAGCTGCGGCCCTGGACGCGCGGCGTCGACACCGACCATTTCCGGCCGGACAAGAAGAAGGATCTCGGCTTCCCCGGGCCGGTCTTCCTCTGCGTCGGCCGCGTCGCCATCGAAAAGAATCTGAGCGCCTTCCTCGACCTCGACCTGCCCGGCAGCAAGGTGGTCGTCGGCGAAGGCCCCGAGCTTGCCAGGTTGAAGGCGAAGTACCCACAGGCGCATTTCCTGGGCCACCGCCCTAATGACGAACTGGCCGAGATCTATGCCTCGGCCGACGTCTTCGTCTTCCCGAGCCGCACCGACACATTCGGCAACGTCATCATCGAGGCGCTGGCCAGCGGCACGCCGGTCGCCGCCTATCCGGTGACCGGGCCGATCGACATCGTCGGCGACGGTTTTGGTGGCGCGGTCTCCAACGACCTGCGCGAGGCAGCGCTCGCCGCGCTCAACGTCGACCGCACGCAGGCGCGCGAACGCGCCATGCGCTACAGCTGGAAAGCCTGCGCCGAAATGTTCCTCGACACGGTCGAGGAAGCACTGGGAACGACGCGGAAGCTGGCGGCCTAAAATAACCTGCCGCCGTCCGGCACCTTGCGCTCGATGGCGCCGAGCACCACGGCACCCTCCTCGTCGGGAAAGCCGAGCGTCAGCACTTCCGACATGAACGGCCCGATCTGGCGCGGCGGGAAATTGACCACCGCGAACACCTGCCGGCCGATCAGCGTCTCCGGTGCATAGTATTTGGTGATCTGCGCCGACGATTTCTTGATGCCGATGTCGGCGCCGAAATCGATCTTCAGCTTGAATGCCGGCTTGCGCGCCTCCGGAAACGGTTCGGCTTCGACGATCGTGCCGGCGCGGATGTCGACACGATCGAAATCGGCAAAACTGATCTCGGGCTTAAGCGCGCTGCTCGAACTCATCTTCCGTCTTACCGTGGTTCAGGCGTTGCCGTAGGTCTCGAACAGCACGCCGGCCAATGCGTCCTTGGCCGAGGTTCCCGACCAGACGACGAACTGGAAGGCCTGGAAATAGCATTCGCAGGCTTCCAGCGCTGACGACAGCAACACTTCGACCTGCTGGCTCGACGGTTCGACGCCACCGGCCAAAAGCAGCGACTGGCGGAACATGATCGCGCCCTCCTGCTCCCAGAGGTCGAAATGGCCAAACAGCATCTGTTCGTTGATGAGCGACAGCAGCCGCATCACTTCCAGCGCGCGGGTCTCCGGCACCTTGATGTCGAAGGCACAGGCCAGGTGCAGCGCTTCGAAATCCTCCATCCACGAGAAGGAGACGTGATAGTCGGTCCAGCTTCCGGCAACCGAGATCGAAATCTCGTCGTCGCCGGCCCGCTCAAAGGACCAGTCGTTGTTGTGGGCCACCTGCTCGATAACATCCACCGGATGGATTTCGCGGGAGAATTCGAGTTCGAGAAGTTCCATGGAATGCTTCCTGTCGTTCTGTACGAGCGCCGCCACACGCTCCGCGGGAGGGCACACACAACGAACAATCTTGTCTAGAACTCGGACGGCCAGGACTTTCTTCGCGCAAAGAGCTCTTCTCGACGCAAAGACTCCAGACCGGACCCCACCGCCCGGCCGCATGACCCTGCTCCGAATCATGCAACAAATTCAGTCTATTGATCGGGACTCGCGTGAACAGCCCAATTTTTCGCACTGCGTCATTCGCATGTGGAAAGCCGCTGTCACAAAGATTCATGCAATGCCGTTAAGCGATTCACGGCAAAGCGCTTTTCAGGATCGGGCTATGTGGAAAAGTTTAACGATTATTTTTTTGCGCGGGGCTTGGCCGCCGCCGCCGGTGCGGCGTCACCCGCCAGTTCGGCAAGCTTCGCCTCAAGCGCCTCGATGCGGGCGGCAAGACGGGTGTTTTCTTCCCTGGCCTTGGCGGCCATCTCGCGCGCGGCTTCGAACTCTTCGCGCTGCACCACGTCCATGGTGTTGAGAATGCGCTCGGCCTGGCCCTTGAAGGCGGTCTCGACCTCACGACGCACGCCCTGCGCGGCCCCGGCGGCGTCGGTCATCAGCTTGGCGAATTCATCGAGAATGCGGTTCGGTCCGGTCGACATGGCAAATCCTCGCTTGCTCGAAATGACGTAGTGGCGCTGCGCGCGGAATGCAAGAACGTTGAAGCCTGCTGCGGCATCAAGTCGGATCTGCCCTTGCTCAAATCACTGGCAAGTTCGATCAATAACTATTATTATCTGGGGTGTCTTTTTGGGAACATCATCATGGCCATTAGCGCCGACTTGGGCACCCGTCTCGAAGATATCGTAAACCAGCTCGTCAGCACCGGCCGCTACAATTCGAAGAGCGAAGTGCTGCGTGAGGGCGTCCGCCTCGTCGAAGAGCGGGAAAAGCGCCTTGCCACCCTCGACGCAGCCCTAGCGGAAGGCATTGCAGATGCCGACGCCGGCCGGGTGAAACCCGGCGACGAGGTGCTGGACAGACTCGAAGCCAAATACAAGGCGATGGCAGAGAAGAACAGGTGAAGCGGCTGGTCTTCACCCGTCGGGCTGAAGCGGACCTTGCAGCCATTGGTGACTACATCGCGCTGCACAACCCATTTCGTGCGGTGACGTTCATTCAGGAATTGCGCCGCGATTGCATGGAACTGCGCCCCATGCCGGAGCGGTATCCACTCTTCGAGCGGCATCGATCCTCAGGCATTCGGCGGCGCGTCCATGGCAACTATCTGATTTTCTATCGCATTGGCCCCAGAAACCATAGAGATACTGCACATCCTGCACGGCGCGATGGACCTTGGACCGATCCTGTTCCCCGACAGTTGACGGCGCCCACCTTGCCTTGACCCTGCCAAAAGCCTGCCGCATGGTCCGCGCCCAAACGCGTTCGCAATCGAGAGTTCCCCGTTGAACGAATATTTCCTGCTGCCGCTGGCCTCCTTACCCTTCCCCAACATCAACCCGATCCTCATCCAGATCGGACCGCTGGCGGTGCACTGGTACGGCGTCGGCTACATCGTCGGCATCCTGTTCGCCTGGTGGTACGCCAAGCGGCTCGCCGCCAATGCCAAGCTGTGGCCGAACGGCGTCCTGCCGATGAAGCCGGAAGACCTCGACGATTTCATCGTCTGGGCGGCCATCGGCGTCGTGCTCGGCGGCCGCACCGGCTATGTGCTGTTCTACGATTTGGCGCGTTACATTGCCCACCCGCTCGACATCTTCGCGGTCTGGCAAGGCGGCATGTCGTTCCATGGCGGCCTGCTTGGCGTCATCCTCGCCATGACGCTGTTTTCGATCAAGCGCGGCATCCGCACATGGTCGCTGTTTGACGTCGTGGCCGCCGGCGTGCCGGTCGGCCTTGGCCTGGTGCGCATCGCCAACTTCATCAACTCCGAGCTGTGGGGGCGGCCAACCGACGTGCCCTGGGCATTCGAATTCCCCAATGGCGGGCCATTTGCCCGCCACCCGAGCCAGCTCTACGAGGCAGTGCTCGAGGGCGTGATGCTGTTCCTCGTGCTGCGCATCCTCACCCATTCTCGCCTCAAGCTGAAGACGCCGCGCTTTGTCGGCGGCGCCTTCATCTGCGGCTATGGCCTGTCGCGCATCTTCGTCGAGTTCTTCCGCGAGCCCGACCAGCAGCTCGGCTATCTCCTCGGCACCAACTGGCTGACCATGGGCATGATCCTGTCGACGCCGATGGTGCTGGCCGGCATCTGGGCGATGCTGACCGCCAAGCCGGTGGCGCAGCCGCGGCCGGCATGACACGGCTGAAAACCCGCATCGTCGACCTAATCGAGGCGTTGGGGCCGATCCCGATCAACGAATACATGGCACTGTGCCTGTTCGACCCGCAGGACGGTTATTACACGACGCGCGAGCCCTTCGGCACGGCCGGCGACTTCATAACCGCGCCGGAGATCAGCCAGATGTTCGGCGAACTGGTCGCTGTGTGGATGTATCAGGCTTGGCTGGCGAGCGGCCGGCCGCTGCCGGCCACCATCGCCGAGATCGGCCCTGGCCGCGGCACGCTGATGAAGGACATGCTGCGCACCCTGTCGCGGCTTGATCCTGATCTGGCCAACGGCGCCGCCTTCGCCATGATCGAGACCAGCCCGCGTCTGGCCGAGGTGCAGAAACAGACGCTTGGCGTCACACCCTTCGTGATCGGCTGGCACGAGACCATCGAGACCTTGCCGCAACAGCCGCTGTTCATAGTCGGCAACGAACTGTTCGACGCCGTGCCCGTCCGCCAGTTCGTCCGCGCCGGCGCCGGCTGGCGCGAGCGCATGGTCGGCCTCGACGACACCAATGAGCTGCGCTTCTTCGCCGGTGCCGGTTCGGTCGATCCGACCCTGCTGCCCGCCGATGCCGCTGACGCACCGCAAGGCGCTATCGTCGAAGTGGCGCCGGCCCGCACGGCGCTGATGGCGACCATTGCCGAGCGCATATCCAAGCATGGCGGTGCCGGCCTGTTCCTCGACTATGGCCATCTCCAGCCGGGCGTCGGGGACACGCTGCAGGCCTTGCGCGGCCACAATCACGAAGATGTGCTGGCCAATCCCGGCGAGGCCGACCTCACCACCCATGTCGATTTCGGCGCTCTTGCCGCAGCCGTTCGCGCGCACGGCCTCGACGCCCATCTGTCGACGCAGGGCGATTTCCTGCTCGGCATGGGCATTCTCGAGCGCGCCGGCCGGCTCGGCGCCGATGCCTCCCAGGCGGCGCGCGACAAGATTGCCAAGGCCGTCGAGCGCCTCGCCGGCCCGCACGCCATGGGCGAACTGTTCAAGGTGCTTGCGGTGCTGCCGCGCGGCGTGGCCGCCCCACTCTCCGCAACAACGCCCTTCGCTGCGGATTGACTTTTCACCGCCGCCCCTCCCAATCTCCCGTCCGGCAAAAAAAGCGGTCGGACCGCCAGCCCCGCCTTCTTCTCGACGAAGCACCTTCTTCTTGACGAAACCGCCCACACGGACAACAACGCCCGCATGCTGAATCAGACCAAACCGGATCCCGTTCGGTCGCCGCTGCTGGACAAGGCGCAGGCACAAGGCATCCGCCACGGCTATTTCACCCGCATTGGCGGTGTCTCCAGCGGCATCTATCATGGCCTCAACATCGGCACCGGATCGGATGACGATCAGGCGCTGGTGGCCGAGAACCGCGGCCGCGTCGCAGCCTGGATGGGTGTACCGGCAACCCATCTCTTGACTGCCTGGCAGATCCATTCGCCCGATGTCGTCATTGCCCGGGAAGCCTTTGCCGGCGAACGCCCCAAGGCAGACGCCATCGTCACCGACCGGCCGGGCATCGCCATCGGCGCCTCGACCGCCGATTGCGGTCCGGTCCTGTTCGCCGACCCGCAGGCGCGCATCATCGGCGCCGCACACGCCGGCTGGAAAGGCGCCCTCACAGGCGTGCTCGAAAACACCATCCTCGCCATGCAAAGCCTCGGCGCCCGTCGCGAAAACATCGTCGCCGTGCTCGGCCCCTCGATCGGCCCTGATAACTATGAGGTCGGGCCGGAATTCGTTGCCCGCTTTGTCGAGGCCGACGCCGAAAACATCGGCTATTTCGCGCCTTCCGCCAACGCCGGCCATGCGATGTTCGACCTCAACCGCTACACGGTCGACCGTCTGGCCAAGGCCGGTGTAGCAGCCGACGGCCTCGGACGCTGCACCTATGCCGAGGAAGATCTGTTCTACTCCTACCGGCGCGCCACGCACCGCAAGGAGCCCGATTACGGCCGGCAGGTTTCGGCAATCGTTTTGGAGAGGGAATAATGGCGCTGCATTTTGAACGATCCGAATTCGACGCGCGGCGCGACCGGCTGATGATCGAGATGGCCGAGAAGAAGCTCGACGCCATCCTGCTGTTCGCGCAGGAGAGCATGTACTGGCTGACCGGCTACGACACGTTCGGCTTCTGCTTCTTCCAGTGCCTGGTGGTGAAGGCCGACGGTTCGATGGTGCTTCTGACCCGCTCGGCCGATCTGCGCCAGGCGCGCCAGACCTCGATCATCGACAACATCGTTCTGTGGACCGACCGCAACGGCGCCAACCCGGCGGTCGACCTGCGCAACCTGCTCAACGAGCTCGACCTGCTCGGCGCCCGTATCGGCGTCGAATACGACACCCATGGCCTGACCGCCTTCAACGGCCGCCGCTTGGATGAGCAATTGCAGACCTTTGGCCAGATCGCCGATGCATCCGGCATCGTCGGCCGACTGCGCCTGTTCAAGAGTCCGGCCGAGATCGCCAAGGCCGAGAAAGCCGCCAATCTCTCCGACGACGCGCTCGACGCGGCCTTGCCGCTGATCAAGCAGGGCGGCGACGAAGCCCTGATCCTGGCCGCCATGCAGGGCGCGGTCTTCGCCGGCGGCGGCGATTATCCGGCCAACGAGTTCATCATCGGTTCCGGCGTCGACGCGCTGCTGTGCCGCTACAAGGCCGGCCGCCGCAAGCTCACCAAGAACGACCAGCTGACGCTTGAATGGGCCGGCGTCTTCAACCACTACCATGCACCGATGATGCGCACGGTGCTGACAGGCAAGGTCTCGAAGCGCCATCAGGAGCTGTTCGACGCCGCCCGCGCCGCTCTTCTGGCCGTCGAGAAGGCGATGGCGCCGGGCAACAGCTTCGGCGACGTGTTCGATGCCCACGCCCGCACCATGGAGGCGCACGGCCTGACCAAGCACCGGCTGAACGCCTGCGGCTACTCGGTCGGCGCCCGTTTCACGCCGTCCTGGATGGACATGCCGATGTTTTACCAGGGCAACCCAGAACCGATCGCGCCGAACATGACGCTGTTCGCCCACATGATCATCATGGATTCCGAAACCGAGACGGCGATGACGCTTGGCCGCACCTACCTGACCACCGAATCCCAGCCCAAGCCGCTGTCCCGCCATGATCTCGACTTGATCGTACAGTGAATCCATAATGAGAGGCGTTCTTCGCCAAGGAGTTAGAAGGCAAATGAGACGATCGCATGTGACGACCGTGTCATTGCTTGTGGCATTGGCTCTTGGCGCCTGCACCAACGCAAAGGACGTGCTCGAACCGTCGGCCATCACCCCGCCCGCGACGTCGGCCCAGACGCTGCCCGCCACGCAAGGCAACACGGCAGCAGCGGTTCCGGCGCCGGCGTCGCCTGCCACCACCGTGGCGGGCGCTCCCACAACCGCCACCACACCGGTCACACCAGCGCAAAGCGCCGCCGTCCTGGCGAAGACCCGTCTGCAGATCGCCCCGATCGTCGGCGCCTCGGTCGAGGCCGCGACACCGCTGACGGCGGAGCTGCAGACGCGCGCCCGGCAGCGCGGCATTACGCTCGCCGGCAGCGCCGACCAGACCCCGACGCATGTGCTCAAAGGCTATTTCTCGACGATGTCTGAAGGCACCGACACCACCGTCATCTATGTCTGGGACGTCTATGACCCGGCCGGCAACCGCCTGCACCGCATCAATGGCCAGCAGAAGGCGCCTTCGGTCAATTCCGGCGGCAGCGGCGGCGACAGCTGGAAGGCGGTCTCGCCGGCCACCATGCAGACGATCGCCGACCAGACCATCGACCAGTTCGCGGCCTGGCTTGGCGGCAAGGCGGGCTAGAGGCATCGGACCCAAAAGTGGAGACGGTTTTGGGAAAATCCGATGCCCAACGAGAAGAAGGAACAGCGGAAGCCCGCTGCTCCCTGTTGCCCATCGGCGATGGCGCGAGGCTTTACTTGAGATTAGCCGGCGGATTCCCGATCTCGGCGCTTGCAATACCGGCGCGGGCCGCTAAAAGCCCGGTTAAAGGGCGCAGGCGAGTCCGTCAGGTCCCGCCATCCTCCACCAGGAACCGTGCATGAAACTCTTCGCGGGCAATTCCAACAGGGTGCTGGCCGAAGCGGTCGCCCGGTACCTCAACGTCCCGCTGGGCAAGGCCAGTGTCAGGCGCTTCGCCGATCAGGAAATCTTCGTTGAAATCCAGGAGAACGTGCGCGGCGAGGATGTCTTCATCCTGCAGTCGACCTCGTTCCCGACCAACGATCATCTGATGGAACTGCTCATCATGATCGATGCCTTCATGCGCTCGTCGGCCAAGCGGATCACCGCGGTCATCCCCTATTTCGGCTACGCCAGGCAGGATCGCCGCGCCTCCGGCCGCACGCCGATCTCGGCCAAGCTGGTCGCCAACATGATCACCCGCGCCGGCGTCGACCGCGTCTTGACGCTCGACCTGCATGCCGGCCAGATCCAGGGCTTCTTCGACATCCCGACCGACAATTTGTTTTCCGTGCCGGTCATGGCCCGCGACGTGAAGGCAAAATACAAGCAGCTCGGCAACGTCGTGGTGGTGTCGCCCGATATTGGCGGCGTGGTGCGGGCCCGCGCGCTTGCCAAGCGCTTCGATGCGCAGCTCGCCATCGTCGACAAACGCCGCGAGCGTCCCGGTGAATCGGAAGTCATGAACATCATCGGCGCGGTCGCCGGCAAGGATTGCCTGCTGATCGACGACATCGTCGATTCCGGCGGCACGCTGTGCAATGCCGCCGATGCGCTGCTGGCCAACGGCGCCACCAGCGTCACCGCCTATATCACCCACGGCGTGCTGTCGGGCGGTGCGGTTGCCCGCATCAGTGGCTCGAAGCTGCAGGAACTGGTGATCACCGATTCCATCCAGCCGACGCAAGGCGTGCTCGACGCGCCCAACATCCGCGTCATCTCGATCGCCGACCTGATGGGCGAAGCCATCTCGCGCACGGCGACCGAGGAATCGGTATCCAGTCTCTTCGACTAAGACCGATACCTGCCCCTACGGCGCGGGGCTTTCCAGCCGAACCGGACTGATCAGGCGACGCGCGCTTTCACCGCTTTCACGTGCGCCGCGCATATAGCCGCGCGGCGAGGCGCCCAGCATGCGCTTGAACATTGTGATGAAGGCCGGCACGCTGTCATAGCCGAGATCGAGCGCCACCCTGGTGATCGGCTCGCCATCGGCGAGCCTGGGCAGGGCCGCGAACAGGCAGGCCTGCTGGCGCCATGTCGACAGAGACAGCCCGGTCTGGCGCTGGAAGGCGCGGGTGAAGGAGCGGCGGCTCATGCCGGCGGCATCGGCCCACTCGTCGATCGTTGCGTGCGGCGAAGGTGCGGCGACGAAGCGCCGGCACAGAGCCGACAGCCTGGGATCGGACGGGAACGGCAGCCCGAGCGGCCGTTCCGGCAGGGTCGGAATCTCATGCAGCAGGAGATTCATGATCAGCCCGCCGCGACCTTCCAGTTCGCTGCCCTGCGGCAGCTTTTCCGATTCCACGATCAGGCTGTGCATCAGGTCGGTGACGCCGACGACGCGCAAGCCTTCGGGCAGGCCGGGGATCGCCTGCGGCATGACATAGACGGAACGCATGGAGACATCGCCCAGCATCTCGACGGAATGCTCCGTGCCGGCTGGAATCCACATCGCATGGTCGGGCGGCACCATCCAGCGCCCGTAGCGTGTCGTCACCAGCACGACGCCGACCAGCGCATGCAGCAACTGGCTGCGGCTGTGGCGGTGCTGCGGCACACGGTAACCGTCGGGATATTCGGTCGGCAGCGCCACCGCCGGCCCGGCGACTTGCTCCAGCCACTGCCAGCGGCGCTCGTGCAACTGCTCGAGATCGGCACTACCGGCGTGAAAGACTTCTTTGCCGTGCGGCATCCTGTATGGCCCACTTGCGAAACTATTGGACCAAACCACGAAAGAAGTCACCCCGCAAGCAGCTTATAAGGCAACCGTCCCAAGGCGCTCCGTAGGGGCGTCCTTCAAGGCGCTCCACGGGAGCGTCCGTTAAGGCGGCCTTCAGCAGTGCCGCGAGTTTGCGCTGCGGGCCTACCCGCCAAAAAGACCACGGAGCCTACCTTGACCGATACGACAGCCGCCAGCGTCGCCCCACCGGCGAGCGCCAGTCACGCTTCAGCCCAGGCGACGGCCTTCACCGTCATCCTGGCGGTGAGCTTCTGCCACTGCATCAACGACATCATGCAGTCGCTGCTATCGGCCATCTATCCCTTGCTGAAAGAGAATTACGGCCTCGATTTCTGGCAGATCGGCCTCCTGACCTTCACCTTCCAGGTGACCGCATCGCTGCTGCAGCCGATGATCGGCATGATCACCGACAAGCGGCCGATGCCCTATTCGCTGCCATATGGCATGGCGTCGTCGCTGATCGGCCTGGTCGTGCTCGCCTATGCCGGGCACTATTCGCTGCTTCTGATCGGCGCCTCGCTGATCGGCATCGGCTCTGCGATCTTCCATCCGGAATCCTCGCGCATCGCCCGCTTCGCCTCCGGCGGCCGCTTCGGCCTGGCGCAGTCGCTGTTCCAGGTCGGCGGCAATTTCGGCCAGTCCATGGGGCCGCTGCTGGCTGCCTTCATCGTCGTGCCCTTCGGCCAGACCAGCATTTCGTGGTTTGCCGTCGGCTCGCTGATCGGCATCATCGTTTTGTGGCGGGTCGGCGGCTGGTACAGCCGACTGCGCGCCGCACAGGGCAACCGCAAGACGGCAAGCTTCGTCTCGCCCTTCCCGCGCCGCAAGGTCATGTGGGCATTGGCGGTGCTGACCTTGCTGGTGCTGACCAAGAACGCCTACATCGCCAGCCTCGCCAGCTACTACACGTTCTATTCCATGCATAAGTTCGGGGTTTCGGTGCAGATGTCGCAGGTCATGCTGTTCCTGTTCCTCGGCGCCTCGGCGCTGGGCATCCTGCTCGGCGGCCCGTTCGGCGACCGCTATGGACAGAAGGCCATGATCTGGTTCTCCATCGTCGGCGTGCTGCCCTTCACGCTGGCCCTGCCCTACGCCAACTTGGAATGGACGATGGTGCTGACGGTGTTGATCGGGCTGATCCTGTCATCGGCCTTCTCCAACATCGTCGTTTTCGCCCAGGAACTGGTGCCGGGACGTGTCGGCATGATCGCCGGGATCTTCTTCGGCTTCGCCTTCGGCGTGGGCGGCATCGCGGCTGCCGTGCTCGGCGTGGTCGCCGATGTGAAGGGCATCGATTATGTCTTCCAGATCTGCTCGTATCTGCCGCTGCTTGGGCTGCTGACCGTGTTCCTGCCGAACATGAAAGAAGCCAGGAAGGCACAGGCGGCGACCAGCTAAAAATCAGCTTATCTTCCGGAATTGATACGAGGGCGCGGCATTTGCTGCGCCCTCTTTGATTCTTTCACCATACGCCGGGTGAAAAGCCGTTAGGAGATTAATGAAGGCTCCGCGCCAGGAAGGCAATCGCCATGTCCAGACTGAAAGGCAAGGCCGCATTGATTACCGGCGGCATCGGCACGGGCGCGGCATCCGCGCCAATGTGATCAGCCCCGGCCCGATCGACACGCCACTCAACGACAAGCTTGGGCTGGACCCCGAAGCGGCGAAGGCGCGCGCGAAAGCCGTCGTCGGCCTGGTACCTGCCGGCCGTTTCGGAACCGCCGAGGAAATTGCCAATGCGGTGGTGTTTCTTGCCTCCGACGAATCCCGTTCATGGTCGGTGCGGAAATGCTGATCGACGGCGGCTTAAGCATCGCCTGACAGCAGAAAGGCACCGCCTGACGGCGGCTTGTCAGCCGCGCGCTGTAGACTGTAGGTTTGGTTACTCAATGTCTCTGGAGAATGATATGCGCAAGATCGTGTTGGCCGTGTTGGGTGTGCTTCTTGTTACCTTGCCGGCTACGGCACGCATCGTTGCTTTTCCACCGGGTTTCAAGACGCGGTCCGTCGAAACCAATGGCACCAAACTCTATGTGCGCGTAGGCGGAAAGGGTCCCGCCGTCGTGCTGCTGCACGGCTTTGCCGATACCGGAGATATGTGGGGCGCGGCAGCGGCCGCACTTGCGAAGGATCATACCGTCGTCGTGCCGGATCTGCGCGGCATGGGTCTGTCCGCTCACCCGGAAGCGGGCTACACCAAGAAGAACCAGGCCGTCGACATCGCCGGGGTGATGGACGCGCTTAAGATCGACAAGGCTGACCTGGTCACGCACGACATTGGCAACATGGTCGGCTATGCGCTTGCCGCGCAATATCCCAAGCGCATCACCAACTGGGTCATCATCGATGCGCCGCTGCCCGGAATCGGCGACTGGGAAAAGATCAAGCAAAGCCCGCTGCTTTGGCACTTCAACTTCCGCGGCCCAGACATGGAGCGGCTGGTCGCGGGTCGCGAGCGCATCTATCTCGACCGCTTCTACAACGAGCTGTCGGCCAACCCCAAGAAGATCGACGAGGCAACGCGCGGTCACTACGCCAAACTTTATGCCCGCCCGCATGCGATGCATGACGCTTTCGAGCAGTTCAAGGCCTTTGACCAGGACGCGATCGACAACCAAGCGATGCTCGCCGCCGGCGGTAAACTGACCATGCCGGTGCTGGCAGTTGGCGGGGAAAAATCCGCCGGCACCACGCAGGCCGATATCCTGCGGCTTGTTGCCACCGACGTCACGGGCGGCATCGTGCCCGACTCCGGTCACTGGATCATGGAGGAAAACCCCGACGCCACCGTCAAGCTGATCACTGGTTTTCTCGCCAAATAGGCACTGTCCCGCGGACATTTCGATGAAAGCACAAAGCACCCGCCTGACGGCGGGTGCCTTTGTCTATCTAACTGGACGATTCTAGGCCTTGAAGAACGCCAGCAGGTCGGCATTGATGACATCGGCATGGGTCGTGGCCATGCCGTGCGGGAAGCCCTTGTAGACCTTGAGCTCGCCCTTCTTGAGCAGCTTGATCGTCAACAGCGCCGAGTCGGCTATTGGGACGATCTGGTCGTCGTCACCATGCATCACCAGCACAGGCACGTCGATCGCCTTCAAATCCTCGGTGAAGTCGGTTTCCGAGAAGGCCTTGATGCAGTCGTAGTGCGCCTTGGTGCCGCCCATCATGCCCTGGCGCCACCAATTGTCGATGACCCCTTGAGAGACCTGCGCACCGGGTCGGTTGAAACCGTAGAACGGACCGGCCGGAATGTCGCGAAAGAACTGGGCGCGGCTGGCTGCCTGGGCGGAGCGGAAGCCGTCGAAAACCTCGATCGGCAGGCCGCCGGGATTGGCCGCGGTCTTGAGCATGATTGGCGGCACCGCGCCGATCAGCACCGCCTTGGCGACACGGCCACCCGAGCCATATTGAGCGACATAGCGCGCCACCTCACCGCCACCGGTCGAATGACCGACATGGATGGCGCCCTTGAGATCCAGATAAGTGGCCAGTTCCGCGACATCGGCGGCGTAGGTATTCATCTCGTTGCCGATATCCGTCTGGGTCGAGCGGCCGTGACCGCGGCGATCATGGGCAATGACACGGTAGCCTTGTGACAGGAAGAACAGCATCTGGGCGTCCCAGTCGTCGCTGCTCAATGGCCATCCATGATGGAAGACGATCGGCTGCCCGGTCCCCCAGTCCTTGTAGTAGATTTGCGTCCCGTCCTTGGTGGTGATCGTGCCGCTGCCGGAGCTGGGCTTGGTGTGCGAGGTCATCTCAATCTCCGTTCTGTTGTTCTCGCGATAAACAATATCGCGACAACGAAATAGATAGCGCAACCCAAAACTCCTGTCTATAGAGATGTATATCGCGATATCATTTTTCGTGGTATCGAATTAATGGTCGTGTCGGCAAGAAGGAATTCGCCGTGCCTCTCCCGTTGGACAATCAGCTCTGTTTCACGCTCTACGCCACCAGCATGGCGATCAACCGCACCTACAAGCCGATGCTGGATGAGATGGGGATCACATACCCGCAGTACCTCGTGCTCAACGCGCTGGCAGAGGCGGACGGCATGTCGGTCGGCACGGTCGCCCACCGGCTCGCCCTGGAATCGAGCACCGTCACGCCGCTGGTAAAGCGAATGGAGCAGGCCGGACTCGTGACCCGCCAGCGCAGCCAGGTCGACGAGCGCCAGGTGCAGGTCGATCTGACCGCGGCCGGGCGCGCGCTGCTGGTCCAGTGCAACTGCCTCAACGAAACCTTGATCGAGCGCTCAGGGATGACGGTGGGCGAGCTCGACGCGCTGAACCGGCAGATCCAGGCACTGCGCAACGCGTTGAGCGGTGGCCGGTAGCCCGGCCCGCCTCGTTAACGGCCGGCGGCGATCAACAGGCGCTGGAAACGAGCGCGGTTCAAACTTCAGCTTTTGACCCATGGTGGGTCACGCAGCGGTCCGAGCCAAACGTCGGGAACAAGCCACAGTGCCACCGCCCGCACCGTCATCATGCGGACTTAAGCACGGCAAATGGGCGTTTGCGCATGGCCCGCTTTGCCTGGAAACTGACGGCGGGGGCGGGACGGCCGACATGAAAGCCCTGGACCTTGTCTATGCCGAATTCGCGCATGAGAGCCATCTGTTCGTCGGTTTCCACCCCTTCGACCAGGATTTTGTGGCCGCGATTTCGAACCAGCGTAATAATGTCCTGGAGCATTGCCTTGCCGTTGGGGGCGCTGCAGTCGTGCAGGAACGAGCGGTCGATCTTCACCGTATCGAAATCGATCAGGCGAAGCCACGAAAGGCCCGCGAAGCCCGTCCCGAAGTCGTCAAGCCAAATCTTGATCCCGAGCAGCTTCAGGTCGCTGATGCAGCGAAGAATGTCCGAATGCATCTCCATCTCCAGCCCTTCGGTGATTTCGAAGGCCAGCCGGCTGCCAGCGACGCCGGTCTCGCCCAGAATGGTCGCGACAGACGTTGCGAAACCGGGTGTCTTGAGCTGGATCGGAGAGACGTTGACACTGACGACACGGACGTGGTCGTCCGCAAGGAGCTCGGCGCACACCGTTCTTATTGCCCAGCGCCCTAGTTCCAGGATCGCGCCGGTTCGTTCCGCGACGGGAATGAACAGGCTCGGCGGAACCGATGTACCGTCCAGCATTTTGAGGCGCATCAGAGCCTCTACGGCTTCGACCCGGTCCGTTTTGACATCCTGGATAGGTTGATAAACGAGTGAAACGAGGTTCTGGCCGATTGCGATCTTCAGCAAAGCCGCAATGTTCTCGCTCTCGTCGCTGCTCTGGGGATCGGTTGGGTCGAACAGCCGGGCACAGTTTCGGCCGCCGGCTTTTGCCAGATAGAGTGCGCGATCAGCCTCGTGGATGATCTTCTCCAGCTTAGCCCCGGTCTGCGTCCTGGTGAATGCAGCGCCAACGCTCACCGTCACGATCGAGACGCCGTCGCGCCGCAGCTCGTGGGTGAGCGCCAGGTTCTCCACCGTGCTGCAAATGGCTTCCGCGATCTCCAGGATCTGCTCTTTGTTCTCCACGCGAGCCAGGATAATGAACTCTTCACCGCCGTAGCGGCCGATGGAGCCATTGTACCGCCTGATCATTTCGCTAAGGGCATTGGCGACATGGATCAGGCAGCGATCGCCTTCCTGATGGCCGTAGCAGTCATTGAACTTCTTGAAGAAGTCCACGTCGATGAGGATCGCCCCAAAACTGGTGCCAACCTTTTGCCAATCATTCCAGTAGTCCCGCAGCTTCTCGTCGATCGCCCGCCGGTTCTCCAGACCCGTAAGCGGATCGGTCCGCGACAATCTCAGCAGGGCCTTACCGCGTTCGGTCGCCTCGTTGTGTTGGATCTTGGCTTCCAGGGCGTTCAGGAAGACGTTGTAGCGCTCCTCATTCAGTTTCCAGTTCACATACGAGGTGAATGTGAAACAAGAAATGTAAAACGTGCCCATTGCGATCTGATAGGAACCGGTCGCTGGAAACAAATACAGAGCGACGAAGAAGGCCATCAGGACTATGCCCGACGACACAATTGAAAGAAGAAACTGGAACCGGAAGAACAGGTTGGCACCCATCATGAAGATCGCGCCAAAAATCATGAAATAGGAGAAATTCTGGGCATATCCGGTCATGATTGCCGGAACCAGCCAACCTACATAGCCCGAGACCAGGGCCCCCGCGCAGGCAAACTCAACTGACTCCGTCCTGAAATTCATGCGAGACTGTATTTCGACGACGGCAAGCGCCGTCACGCTGACCGCGAAGCGGGCGGCGATCGTGTAAGCGGCAACGTCCGGAATCAGCAGTATGTCGATGATGGAGAACTGCAGATAGACCGCGACCGCGAGCCAAAGCCCCTGCCGGGCAGCCTTTCTGCGGGCATGCTCACCTTCCTGTCGGTAGAGCTGGCGCACTTCCGACCAGGTCTCTTCCCTTTGCTGAGGGACATCGTCCTCAACCACATCGGCCAACGTGTGGGTCATGTACCGATCCTAGTTTCGCCCGGCCAAACAGGAATTCACCGCCCTGCCTTCAATCGATGGCCCGATTTCCGCATCGCAGCCGCGCCAAGGCTCCCAAGATCAGCACCATAATGCATCGCGCTTACGGAATGTTTCGCACGATACATACAACTTTCCTAAATTAAGATTGATGACCGCTGCCCGATTGTCCTCCTGAAGTCACGGTCTAATGACGGACTGTGAGCTTCGACAAGCAACATCTTCGTCGACCCACCGCTAAACAAGCACCGAAGCCTGAATCCCAAGGGGATCACACTTTCCGGACTTTGCCGTAAACGATGTTTCGGTTTGATCCATGGAAGACTTCAGCTTCGACATGATTCATGTCGACCGCGCCTTTGATGATGTCCCACATATCGTCAGCCGAACGCAGGATCAGCGGCCAATCCATGAAGGTTTCCATGTAACCGTCCGTCGTGATCTCGTCGCTGAAATTGGCAAAAAGGAATTCGCCACCGGGCTTGACCATTTCCATGGCGCGTTGAAACAGGCGGATGCCAATGGCCGCCGGCAGGTAATCATAGAGACCCGACGCATAGACGAGATCAAACGTGCCAAGTTTGTAGGCGCGGCGAAGAATGCCACGCACGGAGCCATCCACCGCCTCGACCGCGGTACCGGCCAGATCGCGGTTGACGATGGCTACGCTGATCGGGTCCTGGTCCAATCCGATCCAGCGCTTTAATTTTCCCCCGGCGAGCGCCTCGGAGAGTTCCGCTTCGCGAAGATGGCCGCAGGCAATCGCAAGCACTTCGGCATTCTCGACCCGAAGGGCCGTTTCGTCCACCGTTCTGGCGAGAATGTCGCGACGCTCGCGTCCAGCCGCGGAACTCGCTGCCTCGCTGGTGTAGGCGTAAATCTCCCGGCCAAGCGGGGTCGAAGAAGCCACCTCCTGGTCTGCGCTGGGGTGCTTGTAGTAAATGTCCAGCAGGCTCGCGTCGCCCGAATACCCTCGCGGCTTTTCGAACGACCAGCGCGTGAACGGATCCTGCATCAGATACTCTGCAACGCGATGCTGCTGGGCCAACGGAATGAGTTGCTGCCAGATAGCGGGAGCGGAATGCCTGCGAAGCTCGTGGAGCCGGCCCGCTAAACGGTCGACTACCAATCCAGCCGGCCCCTCCCTCCTGAACGCCTGGTAAGCAAGATCAAGCACAAGTGCGAGTTCCGCGGATCGCTCTTTCAGTTCGCCCGCATCGACAATATCGGGCGACGTCCCGCGATGCCTCTTGACCAGTTTCGACGTTATCAGGCTATGCTCGTCGAGCTTCGCGTCCATGTTTCGCGCCATACAGCATCCCCTTGGTCACCGGCACCGACTAATAGACACTTAAATGATACTAAATATTTTAATTAAGGTTTAACCAATGGGCTAGATTCGGCATTCGCCCGGAAATGACATGAGGCCGGAATTTCAGGCGCACTTCTGCCGATTGCCTTTGGCTTGCGCCTCCGGCCGCCTTCCGCTATAGAGCCGCCACCCGCGTAGACACCCTTGGAGGCAACGCGGCGGAAGGCCGCCTCACCCGGCGGCTTTCGACGTTTACGGTCCAGGCACTCTGCCAACCGTGAGCGCTCCAGAACAAACCGAAAGGAAATGCCATGAGCCACGACACTTACGAGCTCAAGGCCGAAGCACGCGAACAGGTCGGTAAGGGGTCCGCCCGTGCAGTTCGCCGCAACGGTAAAGTGCCTGCAGTAATCTATGGTGACAAGCAGCCTCCCCTGGCTATCGCGCTCACCTACAAGGACATCTACTACAAGATCCATGGCGGCGGGTTCCTGACCACGATCGCCACGATCGATGTCGACGGCAAGAAGATCCAGGTCCTGCCGAAGGACTTTCAGCTCGACCCGGTCAAGGATTTCCCTGTCCATGTCGACTTCCTGCGCATCGGCAAGGACACCCAGGTCAATGTCGACGTGCCTGTCCACTTCATCAACGAGGACAAGTCGCCCGGCATCAAGCGCGGCGGCGTGCTCAACATCGTGCGTCACGAAGTCGAGTTCCACTGCCCGGCCAATGCGATCCCGGAATTCATCACCGTCGATCTCACCGGCGCCAACATTGGCGACTCGATCCACATCTCGGCGGTCAAGCTGCCAGCTGGTGTGAAGCCCGTGATCTCCGACCGCGACTTCACCGTCGCGACCATTGCCGGTTCGTCGGCGATGAAGCCGGAGGCGGAAGAGACGACTGAAGTGGCTGCACCTGAAGCGGCTCCCGCCGCCGAAGAGAAGTAACTCTTTTCACGCCCGGAGCAGGCGATGCTGCTGTTTGCAGGTCTCGGCAATCCGGGCGCGAAATATGCCAACAACCGCCACAATGTCGGTTTCATGGCGGCGGACGCAATCGCCCGCCGCCATTCCTTTTCGCCCTGGTCGAAGAAGTTCCAGGGCCTGATTTCTGAAGGCACGCTCGGCGGCGAAAAGATCGTCCTGATCAAGCCGCAGACCTTCATGAACCTGTCCGGCCAGTCGGTCGGCGAAGCGCTGCGCTTCTACAAGCTCGAGCTTTCCGCACTCACTGTCTTCTATGACGAGATCGACCTTGCCGAAGGCAAGCTGCGCATCAAGACCGGCGGCGGCGCCGGCGGCCATAACGGCATCCGCTCGATCGACGGCCATGTCGGCAACGCCTATCGCCGCGTGCGCATCGGCGTCGGCCATCCCGGCATCAAGGAAATGGTCCAGCACCATGTGCTCGGCGATTTCGACAAGGCCGACCGCGAATGGCTCGAACCGCTGCTCGCGGCAATCGCCGACAATGCCGCGATGATCGCCAAGGGCGACGAATCCGGCTTCATGAACAAGGCCAGCCTCGCCGTCCAGGGCAAGGGCGGCGCGGAACCGGAAAAGCCGGCGCCCAAGCAGCAGGCCACCAAGCAGCAGAGTCACATCCGCCAGGCACGCCCGCAACAGGCCCCCGCCAAACTGCCTGAGACCGGCCCGATGGCCGCCATGCTGAAGAAGCTGTTCGGCGGCAAGGACTGAGCGGGATCGGCGCCACGGGGCTTGACGTTGATCACCCCGATCGCCCATAGCCCTGATCAAATTTCTATTTTCCCGATAGGACCGGACAAAAATGGGTTTCAAATGCGGCATCGTTGGCTTGCCCAACGTCGGCAAATCGACGCTTTTCAACGCGTTGACCAGGACGGCGGCGGCGCAGGCCGCCAACTATCCGTTCTGCACCATCGAACCGAACACCGGCGAGGTCGCGGTGCCCGACCCGCGCCTGCAGAAGATCGCCGCCATCGGCAAGTCGAAGGAGATCATCCCGACCCGCATCTCCTTCGTCGACATTGCCGGCCTGGTGCGCGGCGCCTCGAAGGGCGAAGGGCTGGGCAACCAGTTCCTCGCCAACATCCGCGAGGTCGACGCCATCGTGCATGTGCTGCGCTGCTTCGAGGATGACGACATAACCCATGTCGAGGGCCGCATCGACCCCGTCGCCGACGCCGAGACGGTCGAGACCGAGCTGATGCTCGCCGACCTCGACAGCCTCGAGCGCCGCATCGTGCAATTCCGCAAGCGCGCCGGCAGCAAGGACAAGGAAGCGACGACCGTGCTGCCGATGATGGAGGCAGCGCTTGAGCTTCTGCAGGCAGGCAAGCCGACCCGCATCCTGCTCAAAGGCATTTCGGCGGAAGACCTGCGTATTCTGCAGGGCCTGAACCTTCTGACCTCGCACCCCGTGCTCTATGTCTGCAACGTCGCGGAGGCCGACGCCGCCACCGGCAACGAACACACCAGGGCCGTCGAGAAGATGGCCGCCGCGCAGGGCGCCGGCACCGTCGTCATCTCGGCCGCGATCGAGGCCGAAGTCGCCCAACTCTCGGACGAGGAGGAGATGGAGTTCCTGTCTTCGCTCGGCCTCGACGAGCCCGGCCTGAACAAGGTCATCCGCGCCGGTTACGAGCTGTTGCAGCTTATCACCTATTTTACCGTCGGGCCGAAGGAGACGCGGGCCTGGACCATCCACAAGGGCGACAAGGCACCGCAGGCGGCCGGTGTGATCCACACCGACTTCGAACGCGGCTTCATCCGCGCCCAGACCATCGCCTACAATGATTTCATCACGCTTGGCGGCGAAATGGCGGCCAAGGAAGCCGGCAAGGCGCGCGACGAAGGCAAGGAATATGTCGTCCAGGACGGCGACATCCTGCTGTTCAAGTTCAACACCTGACGCCTCGATCGGCCGGGTGTCCAAAACATCCCGGCGGGCTATCCACGAAGGTTTTATCGACGAGGTTTTCCGAGCTCCCGGTGCTCATACGCCGGACAGCCGCTTGTCTTGATTTTGTCACGTCACAGGTTTAAGCGGCAGGCACGCGGCCGGCGCTGGCGCCGAGAACCGTGCAATCCGAAACAGCGCGTCAATCCGAACGCACCCTTTGGCCCCAGCAAGGGAGACCGGCGATGATCAAGGCCTTCGTCGTGGACAATGATCGGCTGCGCGCCGTCGATGACCTCTTGCAAGACAATGTCGTCTGGGCCGACTTGCTCAACCCGACCAAGGAAGAGGAAGCGGCGATCGAGACCTGGCTCGGCGTTGCCATTCCGACGCGCGAGGAGATGGAGGAGATCGAGATTTCGAGCCGCCTCTATGTCGAGGACGGCGCCTATTTCATGACCGCCACGCTGCCCGCCCAGACGGAAATCGACGATCCGCTGATGTCGCCTGTCACCTTCGTGCTCGCCGGCACCAGGCTGATCACCGTGCGCTACCACGAGCCGAAGGCCTTCAAGACCTTTCCGCAGCGCGCCGAGAAGGTGGCGACCGGCTGCACCAGCGGCGACACCATCCTCGTCGGCTTGCTGGAGGCGATCGTCGACCGCCTCGCCGATATTCTGGAACGCGCCGGCCGCGACATCGAGGCGATCTCGCGCGACATCTTCGAGGCGCGGTCGACCAAGGTTTCCAAGCGCAATCGTGACTTCCAGGAACTCCTGAAAGCCATCGGCCGCAAGGAGGACATCGCCTCCTCGATCCGCGACAGCCTGATCTCGCTGCAGCGCCTGGCCGGGTTTTTCGCGCATGCCTCGACCCGCACCAAGATGAGCAAGGACACCAAGGCGCGCATCAAGACGCTGTCGCGCGACGTGCTGTCGCTCGCCGACCATGCCACCTTCCTGTCGCAGAAGATTTCCTTCCTGCTCGACGCCACGCTTGGCATGATCTCGATCGAGCAGAACGCCATCATCAAGATCTTCTCGGTCGCCGCCGTCATCTTCCTGCCGCCCACGCTGGTCGCCTCGATCTACGGCATGAACTTCGACGTCATCCCCGAGCTGAAATGGGAACTGGGCTACCCCTTCGCCATTGCCATGATGGTGCTGTCGGCGATCCTGCCGTTCTGGTATTTCCGCCGCCGCGGCTGGCTCTGACCCGCTTGTCAAAGGCCGTGCAGCCAGGGTCTGGCGTTATAGAAATCTCTTGACCAAATGGACCGCGGCCTGCATCCGGAAACCTGGATCCATAGGGATCGCGGGTTCGTGAGCCGGATTTCAGACCATGACTGCAAAACCAAAAACCTGGGCCTATGAGGATTTCGTCGAGGGCGCGTCGCTCGATCTTGGCTCGAAGCTGGTGAGCGCCGCCGAGATTGTCGAATTCGCCACAGAATTCGACCCGCAGCCGATGCACCTCGACGAGGAAGCCGGCAAGGCCAGCATTCTGCGCGGGCTGGCCGCCTCGGGCTGGCACACCTGCGCCATGTTCATGCGAATGCTGTGCGATGCGTTCCTGCTGGACTCCACCTGCCAGGGCGCACCCGGTGTCGACCACGTCAAATGGAAGAAGCCAGTCCTGGCCGGCGACCAGCTCACCGGCACCCTGCTGGTTGTTGCCAAGCGCCTGTCGAAATCGAAGCCGCAACTCGGCTTCGTGACCATGCGCGGCGAGATGTTTAACCAGCGTGGCGAAAGCGTCTTCGAGCTTGAGAATTCCGTCATGTTCCTCACGCGCGATGCCGCGGGGGGCCAAGCATGACACTGGACGAATTCTTCCGCATCGGCACCACCGTGACGCTCGGCTCGCACACATTCGAGCCCCAGGCGATCAAGGCTTTCGCCCGCAAATACGACCCGCAAATCTTCCATATCGACGAGGACGCAGCGAAGAAGAGCGTGCTCGGCGGGCTCTGCGCGTCCGGTTGGCACACGGCGGCGATCTGGATGAAGCTCAATCTCGAAAACCGCATGGATGCCGAGATCGCCGCGTGGAGCGGTCCCGGTCCGGTGCCGGAATTCGGCCCCTCGCCCGGTTTCAAGAACCTGAAATGGCTGAAGCCGGTCCATGCCGGGCAAACCATCACCTTCACGCGCACGGCGCTGTCGCACCGCCCGATCGCCTCACGCCCCGGCTGGCGGCTGCTGGCGCTGCGATGCGAGGCTTTTGAGTCGACCGGCGACATGGTGCTGGAGTTCGAGAGCGCGGTGCTGGTGAAGACGGGTGAGTAGCACAAGGTGCCCGAAGGGCGGATGAGGGGCCGCGCCAGCGTGGTTCGCGTTGCCTCCCGGCCCTCCGCTATCGCTCCGGGCGTTCGATACCTTTGAAAGGTCCACCGGACCTTTCAATTCGCCTTCGGCAAACCGGTCTCAGACCCTTCGAACCCGATCAGCGTCCGCACCGGCACGCCGAGCGCTTCGAGCTTGGCGCGGCCGCCGAGGTCCGGCAGGTCGATGACGAAGCAGGCGGCGAGGATATCCGCGCCGATCTGGCGCAGCAGCTTGACCGCCGCCTCAGCGGTGCCGCCGGTGGCGATCAGATCGTCGACCAGGATCACCTTCTCGCCGGGCGAAACGCCGTCCTTGTGCATCTCCATCTCGTCCAGCCCGTATTCCAGGCTGTAGGCGACGCGCACCGTCTCGAAGGGCAGCTTGCCCTTCTTGCGGATCGGTACGAAACCCGCCGAGAGCTGATGTGCGACGGCGCCGCCGAGAATGAAGCCGCGCGCCTCGATGCCGGCGATCTTGTCGACCTTCTGGCCGGCATAAGGATGCACCAGCTCGTCGATTGCGCGGCGGAAGGCGCGCGCATTGCTGAGCAGCGTGGTGATGTCGCGAAACAGGATGCCGGGCTTGGGATAGTCCGGAATGGTGCGGATCGCGGCAAGCAGCGTGTCTTCGAGGGAGGATTTCATGGTTCGAGATTACCTGAAACGGAGGTTGTTGCGCGACAATTGTTCGATCGAACCGCGGCCCATCAGCTTCATGCCGCGTTCGATCTCGACCCGCATCTGCTCAAGCGCCCGTTCGACGCCGGGCTGGCCGGCAGCTGCCAGCGGGAAAAGATAATAGCGGCCGACGCCGACGGCCTTGGCGCCGAGCGACAGCGCCTTGAGAACATGCGTGCCGCGCCGCACGCCGCCATCCATGATGACGTCGATCCTGTCACCGACAGCATCGACGATCTCGGCAAGCTGGTCGAACGCCGCTCGCGAGCCATCCAGCTGCCGGCCGCCATGGTTCGACAGCACAATACCGCTGCAGCCGATGTCGACGGCACGCCTGGCATCCTCCACCGACATGACGCCCTTGAGGCAGAACGGACCCGACCACAGCTTGACCATCTCGGCGACGTCGTCCCATGTCATCGACGGGTCGAGCATCTCGGTGAAGTAGCGGCTGATCGACATCGTGCCGCCTCCCATGTCGACATGCTCGTCGAGCTGCGGCAGCTTGAATCCTTCATGGGTGAAATAGTTGATCGCCCAGGCCGGCTTGAGCGCGAACTGCAGCATCCCTGCCAAATTGAGTTTGAAGGGAATGGCAAAGCCGGTGCGCTTGTCGCGCTCGCGGTTTCCCCCGGTGATGCTGTCGACGGTCAGCATCATCACCTCTACGCCAACCGCCTTTGCCCGTTGCATCATCGCCCGATTGAGGCCGCGATCCCTGTGGAAATAGAACTGATAGACCTGCGGGCCGCTGCTGATCCGGCGCGCCTCTTCGAGGCTGACGGTGCCAAGCGAGGAGACGCCGAACATCGTGCCATATTTGGCGGCGGCCTTGGCGACCGCGCGCTCGCCCTGATGGTGGAACAGCCGCTGCAAGGCGGTCGGCGAGCAATAGAACGGCATCGCCAGCTTCTGGCCCATGACCGTCACCGACATATCGATCTCGCTCACCCCGCGCAGGACGTTGGGAACCAGGTCGCAGGTGTCGAAGCTTTCGGTGTTGCGGCGATAGGTGACCTCATCATCTGCCGCGCCGTCGATGTAGTTGAAGATCGGCCCCGGCAGCCGCTGCTGCGCCATGCGGCGGAAATCTGAAAAGTTGTGACAGTCGCTGAGCCGCATCATCGAAATCCAAACATCGTGCCGTCGACAATTCTTTCGTCAAGGATGCTGTGTGGCATACCACGGGGCGCCGTGCCAACGGACCTGTTCGACAGACCGCACCTGACCACCAGGTCGCCGGCTCCGTTCAGCAAAAAGGGCGCCCCTCGGCGCCCTTTTTGCGATCGTTTGGCTTTGTGGCTAGTGTGCCACGCCTTCCCACACCTTGCGCTTGGTGAGATAGACCAGCGCACCGAACAGCAACAGGAACACCAGCACGCGGAAGCCGGTCTTCTTGCGATCTTCCATGTGCGGCTCGGCGGCCCACATCAGGAAGGCCGAAACGTCGCGGGAATACTGGTCGATGGTCTGCGGCGCGCCGTCATCATAGGTCACTTGGCCGTCGGAGAGCGGCTTGGGCATCTTCAGCGACACGCTGGACATGAAGTACGGGTTGTAGTGAGTGCCTTCCGGGATGACCATGCCGGCCGGAGGCGTCTGATCGTAGCCGGTCAGCAGCGAGTGGATATAGTCGGGGCCGCCCGCGTCGTACTGGGTGAAGATGTCGAAGACGAATTGCGGAAAGCCGCGTTCGACGCCGCGCGCCTTGGCCAGCAGCGACATGTCGGGCGGAGCAGCGCCGCCATTGGAGGCAGCGGCGGCCTCGTCATTGGCGAAGGGCGCCGGGAAATGATCGGACGGCTTGCCGGGACGGTCGAACATGTCGCCGGCATCGTTGGGGCCGTCATGGATGGTGTACTCGGCCGACAGCGTCTTGATCTGGGCATCGGAATAGCCGAGGTCCGACAGCGTGCGGAAGGCCACCAGGTTCATCGAATGGCAGGCCGAGCAGACTTCCTTGTAGACCTTGAGGCCGCGCTGCAACTGCGCCTTGTCATAGGTGCCGAACGGGCCGGTGAAGCTCCAGCTCATTTCCTTCGGTTCGTTGATCGGGAAATGCGTTGGATTGGCCGCGTTGTGTGCCTCTTCGGCGGCGACCGCCCAAGTGCTTGCTGCCCCGGTGCTGGCGGCCACAAGGCCGATAAGCGCCAGCGAGGTGAGAATCTTTTTCATGCCAAATCCCCTTAGATTCTCTACCGGTCTGTCTTCCTGTTTGAGCATGATCTTGTCCGAAAACCGGTTCCCACTTTTCGGGATCATGCTCAGCCCTTGGTCTCTGGTGCGGCCGTGGCGCCCGCCGGATGTCCGACACCGCCCTTGTTCTTCTCGAGCACCGCTTCGGTGATCGAGTTCGGCAGCCTTCGCGGCGTCTCGATCAGACCGAGCACCGGCAGCGCGACCAGGAAGAAGGCGAAATAGACCAGCGTCGCCATCTGCGCCATGAACACATAGCTGCCTTCCGCCGGCTGCGAGCCCAGCCAGCCGAGCAGGACGGCATCGGCCACGAAGACCCAGAAGAACAGCTTGTACCAGGGCCGATAGACCGCCGAGCGTACCTTCGAGGTGTCGAGCCACGGCACCAGGAACAGCATGACGATGGCGCCGAAGAGGCACAGAACGCCGCCGAGCTTGGAGTTGATCGGCCCGATATTGAAGGTGATGGCGCGCAGGATGGCGTAGAACGGCAGGAAATACCATTCCGGCACGATGTGGGCCGGGGTCTTCAGCGGGTTGGCGACCGTGTAGTTGTCGGGATGGCCGAGATAGTTCGGCAGGTAGAAGACGAAATAGGCGAAGAAGAACAGGAATACGAGCATGCCGAACGCGTCCTTGATGGTCGCGTAAGGGGTGAACGCAACGGTGTCGGTCTTCGACTTGACCTCGATACCGGTCGGGTTCGACTGGCCGACGACATGCAGCGCCCAGACGTGCAGCACGACGACGCCGGCAATCATGAACGGCAGCAGGTAATGCAGCGCAAAGAAGCGGTTCAGCGTCGGGTTGTCGACGGCAAAACCGCCGAGCAGCAGCTGCTGGATCCAGTCGCCGACCAGCGGAATGGCCGTGAAGAAGCCGGTGATGACCGTGGCGCCCCAGAAGCTCATCTGGCCCCAGGGCAGCACGTAGCCCATGAAGCCGGTCGCCATCATCAGGAGGTAGATGATGCAGCCGAGGATCCACAGCAGCTCGCGCGGCGCCTTGTAGGAGCCGTAATAAAGGCCACGGAAGATGTGGATATAAACGGCGATGAAGAAGAACGACGCGCCGTTCGAATGCAGGTAGCGCAGCAGCCAGCCCGAATTCACGTCGCGCATGATCTTTTCGACCGAGCCGAAGGCAAGATTGCTGTCGGCCGTGTAGTGCATGGCCAGCACGATGCCGGTCAGCATCTGTGCTACCAGCATGATCGCCAGGATACCGCCGAAGGTCCACGCATAATTCAGGTTGCGCGGCACCGGATAGGCGATGAAGCTGTCATAGACCATCCGCGGCAGCGGCATGCGGGCGTCGAACCAGCGTCCGAGACCGGTTTTGGGCGTATAGGTCGAGTGTCCCTCGCTCATCGAAATATCCCCTGCCTCAACCGATAAGGATCTTGGTATCGGAAATGAACTTGAATACCGGAACCGCCATATTCTCCGGCGCCGGGCCTTTGCGGATGCGTCCGGCCGTGTCGTAGACCGAGCCGTGGCATGGGCAGAACCAGCCGCCGAAATCGCCTTCCTGGCCGAGCGGAATGCAGCCGAGATGCGTGCAGACCTGAACCATCACCATCCAGGCTTCCTTGCCGGGCGTGGTGCGGTTGGCGTCGGTCGCCGGCGCGTCGGCTGGCAGATTGGCGTTGCGGGCGATCGGATCCTTGAGATCGGCCAGCTTGACCGCCTCGCCGTCCTTCATTTCCTGTTCCGTGCGGTTGCGCACCACGACAGGCTTGCCGCGCCACTTGACGATCAGCGACATGCCCGGCGTCAGCGAGGCGACGTCGACCTCGACCGAGGCGAGCGCCAGCGTCGAGGCATCGGGACGCATCTGGTCGATGAACGGCCACGCGAAGGCACCCGCGCCGACCACTGCGGCCATGCCGGTGGCGACGTAGAGAAAATCACGACGGTTGGGATCCTGGGTGTCGGTTGCGCTCACGGGTGCCTGATCCTTTCGCCTCTTCCGTGCCGGTGGCTGAGCCTTGTTCCCGCTCAATTACGCCAACCCGACAGCGCATGGCGAACAGGCTTGCGAATTCCTCCGGCATTTGGACCTCGGTTTATGCGTGAAGCCCGTTTTTGTCCAGACGGATCAAGGCACAAGGGCAGATTGTCGCGGGCGTTCCGCGCAGCGATGGATTTGACGTGCTTGGCTAAATGTAGCAATATGTCTACATCTTCTCGACGGAGGTGCTGAAATGAACATCTCGACGAAGACGGTCACCATCATGTCGAGCCGTGAATTCAACCAGGACACGGCGCACGCCAAACGGGCAGCCAAGAATGGGCCGGTCATCATCACCGACCGTGGCAAGCCCTCCCATGTGCTGATGTCGATGGAGGAATATGAGAAACTGAAGGCCTTGGGCAGGCCAGAGAAACATAGAAGCCTCGCGGACGTTCTGGCCGATGATAGACTGGAAGCGGATTTTGATTTCGACATACCCGAACTCAAGAGCTTGTCCCTGCGCCCGCCCGAGTTCGACTGATGTATCTACTAGATACCAATGTCCTCTCCGAACTCAGGCGGAGAGACCGATGCGACCCGAACGTTCGGGCCTGGGCAGAAGGCCGAAATCCAGGTGAGTTTCATGTTTCGGCCGTCAGTATTCTTGAAGCCCAGATCGGCGCCCTCAGAGCGGAGCGAAAGGACAAGAGGAAAGGAGCGATTCTGCGCGCCTGGGTAGACGGATTGGTTGCCGAAATCGCAGAGCGCATACTGCCCGTGGATCTTGCTGTTGCGCTTCGCTGCGCGCCGCTCCACGTCCCGGATCCCAAGCCAGACCGCGACGCGTATATCGCCGCGACCGCGCTGGTCAACAACATGACGGTTGTGACCCGCAACACGAAGGATTTCGAAGATACCGGCGTGAAACTGTTCAATCCGTGGATACCGGCGAAGGGTTAGACGGCATGGCACATATCATAGACCGCGAAACTTGGGCTGTTCGCGCCGACCGCTGGAAGGGCGAGCTGCAATGCGGCGCCTACGGCTCCAACTCCTGCCTGATCTTCAACTACCTGCCCGATGTCGGCGGCGGTCCTCGGCTGCACACGCATCCCTACGCAGAGATCTTCATCATCCGTCAGGGCACCGGACTGTTCACGGTCGGCGACAAGGAGATCGAAGCTTCCTCCGGCCAGATCCTGATCGTGCCACCCAACACGCCGCACAAATTCACCAATCTCGGTCCGGGCCCGCTGGAAACGACCGACATTCATGAGAACGGCAGCTTCATCACCGAATGGCTTGAGTGATTCCTATTTGGCGCCGAGCCTCGCAAGCACGGCCTTCGGGATGTTGTATTCGCGGATGACGGCGTCATGCCTACGCAAGCCGCACAGTTCGCGCTGTATGAAATAGCCGTGCACTGCCTCGGCCGCCTCCTTCAGCAGCCGGGCGCGCAGTTGCTCGTCGGCATTGTCGCGCAGCCTGGCCAGCGTTTCCTCGACCCGTTGGCCGGCACGGCCGAGCGCGGCCGCCTTGTCGGCGAGAATTTCATGGCCGAGCGCGTCGAAGGCGGCTTCGGCAGCGGTAGCGCCGGCTAGATGAGATGGCGGACGCAGGGACATTTCAGCCTCCTTTCCCGAAGACCATGCGGTGTGTGACGAATTCTTCGCCTTCCACGCGCTGAAAGCCAAGCCGTTCGTAGAAACCGAAGGCTTCTCGCGGCGCGCGGGTGTTCAGCACGGCGAAGTGGTGACGCGCCCTGTCGATAACGGTCTCGACCAACATCCGGCCAAGACCGGTGCGGCGGTGGCGCGCACTGACGAACAGGTGCCGGACCCGGCCATGGCCCCTGCCCTCGAAATATGGATCGATGTTCAGCCCGCACACGCCGACGAGTTCCCTTCCATGCCAGGTACCGTACAGCGCCTCGCCGCGGCTCAGGAACTTGTTGCGGCCGCTTGCCCAATCATCCGCCAGGCGCACCAGCATCCAGTAGCCTTCCGACCGGCTTTCCTGCCTCAGCGCGTCGAAGGCCGGCGTGGTTGGCCGGAGCCGCTTGAGCACATAGTGGACCCCGGGGCCGATCTCTGGGCTGACCTCTGGCGATTTAGCCATGGAGCTACTCCGCCGGACGTGTCTCTTCGAGCACGCTGTCCTCGTGATAAAGAAACCCGCCGGATTGCCGCTTCCACAGCCGCGCATAAAGCCCGTCTAGCACGACCAATTGGTCATGCGTGCCTTGTTCGACGATGCGGCCACCGTCGAGCACCACCAACCGGTCGAGCGTGGCGATCGTCGACAGCCGGTGGGCGATGGCGATGACCGTCTTGTTCTCCATCAGCCGCGCCAGATTCTCCTGGATCGCCGCCTCGATGTCGGAATCGAGCGCCGAGGTCGCCTCATCGAGAATCAGGATCGGCGCGTCCTTGAGGAAGACGCGGGCGATCGCCACGCGCTGGCGCTGGCCGCCCGACAGTTTGACACCGCGCTCGCCGACGAAGGCCTCGTAGCCGGCGCGGTCCCTGTTGTCGCGCAGACCAAGGATGAACTCGTGCGCCTCGGCCTTCTTCGCCGCCGCGATCACCTCGGCGTTGGTCGCGTCAGGCATGCCGAGCTTGATGTTGTCGCGCAGCGAGCGGTGGAACAGGGCCGTGTCCTGGCTGACGACGCCGATATTGGCGCGCAGCGAATTCTGCGTCACCTCAGAAACGTTCTGACCGTCGATAGTGATCGACCCGCCTTCCAGATCGTAAAGCCGCAGGATCAGATTGGCGAGCGTCGTCTTGCCGGCGCCCGACGGCCCGACCAGTCCGACTTTCTCGCCCGGCCGCACGACAAGGTCGATGCCGTTGAGCACACCGAACCCCTTGCCGTAATGGAATTCGACGTTCTTCACCGCGATGCGCCCGCCGGCCACCACGAGCTCTTTGGCGTCGGGTGCATCGACCAGGCCGAGCGGCTGCGAGATCAGCGCCTTGGAATTTTCCAGCACGCCGAGGTTCCGCAATATGCTGTTGAGCTGCATCATCAGCCGGCCGAGCAGCATGTTGAGCCGCAGCACCAGCGACAGCGTGAAGGCGACCGCCCCAACGGTGATCGAGCCCTCGACCCAGAGATAGACGGCAAAGCAGCCGATCGCGGTGATCATGATGCCCGACAGCGTCGTCAGCGCCATGCGCACGCCGGTCAGCCGGCGCGTGAAGGGGCGCAGCGCGTCGAGATAGATGTCGAAGCCATTCTTGATGTAGTGGTCGTCGCCGTCGGCCGAGAACAGTTTCAGCGTCTGCACGTTGGAATAGGAATCGACGATGCGGCCGGTGATCATCGAGCCGGCCTCGGCGGTTTGCTCGGCATGCTTGCGGATCGCCGGCAGATAGAACTTGGCCAGCCAGCCGAAGGCGGAAATCCAGATCACCACCAGCACCGCCAGCCTGAGATCGAGGCCAGCGACCAGCGCCAGCGTCGTCACCGTGTAGACGATCATGAACCAGACGACCTCGATGAAGCTTTCCATCAGGTCGCCGGTCGCTTGGCCCGCCTGCCAGACCTTGGTGGCGATGCGGCCGGCAAAATCGTTCTGGAAGAAGGCGTAGGACTGGCGCGACACGTGCCGATGCGCCTGCCAGCGCACCAGATTGTAGAAGCCGGGCGTGATCGTCTGTTCGTCGACCAGCGCCGACAGGCCGACGACGATTGTGCGGATGACCAGCACCACCGCGATCATGAACACCAATTCAGGGCCGGCGGCGTTCCACAGAGAATGCCAGCTGCGCTCGGCGGGAAGCTGGTCGAGAATGTCGACCAGCCGCCCGACGAAGTAGAACAGGCCGGCCTCGACTAGGGGCGCGATGCCGCCGATCACCAGCATCGCGAAGAAGGCGAACTTTGCTTGGCCGACATAGTGCCAGAGAAAGCCGCCGACGCTGGTCGGTGGCCGAAGGCTGGCTGGCTCCCTGAACGGGTAGACCCAGTTCTCGAACCAGCGATAGACGGCAGTCATCATTCGGCAGCTTGGCCCTTTGCAAGTGCGTCATTGGCGACATCGGTCGGGATGTCCTCAAGCAGGAACCCGCCCGATTGGCGCTGCCAGAGCTGCGCGTAGAGCCCGCCTTGGGCGACGAGTTCCTCGTGCGAACCTTCCTCGATGACACGGCCCTTGTCCATCACCACCAGCCTGTCCATCGCCGCGATGGTCGACAGCCGGTGCGCGATGGCGATGACGGTCTTGCCTTGCATGAGCTTGTAGAGATTCTCCTGGATCGCCGCCTCGGCTTCGGAATCAAGCGCCGAGGTCGCTTCGTCAAGGATAAGTATAGGTGCGTCCTTCAACATAACGCGAGCGATGGCGATGCGTTGCCGCTGGCCGCCGGACAATTTGACACCGCGATCGCCGACATGGGCATCGAAGCCCTTGCGGTCGCTGGCGTCCGAAAGCCCTGATATGAAATCCAGCGCCTCGGCGCGCCGCGCTGCCTCGACAAGCATCTCTTCCGAGGCATCGGGCCGGCCATAGAGGATGTTCTCGCGCACCGAACGATGCAGCAGCGATGTGTCCTGCGTCACCATGCCGATCTGGGCGCGCAGCGAATCCTGCGTCACATCGGCGATTTCCTGGCCGTCGATCAGGATCTTTCCGCTCTCCAGGTCGTAGAAACGCAGCAGGAGATTGACCAGCGTCGACTTGCCGGCGCCCGAACGGCCGACGATACCGACCTTTTCGCCCGGCTTCACCGCCAGCGACAGGTTCTCGATCACCCCTTTCCGCTTGCCGTAGTGGAAGCGGATATCCTCGAAGCGTATCTCGCCCCTGGAAACGGTGATGTCCTTCGCCCCCGGCCGGTCCTCGACCAGGCGCGGCAACGAGATCGAGGCGATGCCGTCCTGCACCGTGCCGATATTCTCGAACAGGCCCGACATTTCCCACATGATCCATTGCGACATGCCCCATAGCCTGAGCACCAGCCCGATGACCACGGCGACCGCGCCGATCGTCACCGACTGGCCGAGCCACAGCCACAGCGCCATGGCCGTGACAGAGAACAGCAGCAGCGAATTCATGATGTAGAGCAGGCCGAAAAGCACCGTCACCAGCCGCATCGACCGGTAGACGGTCTGCAGGAAGCCGGCCATGCCTTCCCGCGCGAACGACGCTTCGCGGCGTGCATGGCTGAACAGCTTGACCGTCTGGATGTTGGAGTAGCTGTCGACGACGCGGCCGGTCATGGTCGAGCGCGCATTGGCCTGCTCCTCGCCGACCTTGCCCAGCTTCGGGATGAAATAGCGCAGCAACAGGATGTAGCCGACCAGCCAGACGCCGAGCGGCGCGGCCAGCCGCCAGTCGGCCGAACCGACGATGACCAGCATGCCAAGGAAATAGACGATGACGTAGTTCAGGACATCGATCAGCTTGATGACGCATTCGCGCACGGCGAGCGCCGTCTGCATCAGCTTGGTGGCGATGCGGCCGGCGAACTCGTCCTGGTAGAAGCTCATCGACTGCTTGAGCAGGTAGCGGTGCACCTGCCAGCGGATGCGCATGGGATAGTTGCCCATCAGCGTCTGCTGGTTGAGCAGGGAATGCAGCCATACCGTGCCCGGCAGCGCGAACAGCACGATGAAGGCCATGCCGGCAAGCTTCCAGGCTTCCGTCTGCAGGAAGGTTTCGCGATTCTGACCCGACAGCCAGTCGACGATGCGGCCGAGGAAGCCGAACATCCACACTTCCGCGATCGCGATCGCCGTCACCAGCACCGCGTCGAGAAGGATATAGGGCCACGCGCCACGCGTATAATGCACGCAGAAGGCTACCAGCGTCCTGGGCGGCTCGACCGGTTCCGCCGCGGGGAACGGATCGAGCCGTCTTTCAAACCAGCTAAACAACAACATGGCTCATGCTCACAAATCTGTCTTCCGCCTATGCGGCGCGCGAACGTACGAAGTCGCCGGAACGCATGGCGCCGAGGGCCGACGGTCCGGAATCATCCGGACC
>NZ_JAMYLA010000033.1:0-78662 GCF_040317725.1 Mesorhizobium sp. M1396
GGGGCGATCATGCCCCCGTGTCGTCAAAAGGCTACCAGCCAAATATCCTGTCAGAACACTGAAGGTGCCTAAGTGAACTGCATTACCCCGCGTTGGGGCCGTTTTTGTTCGAGCTGTTATGGGCGCTCTTCGGATCAGCACCGGAATATTAGTTATTGCTAAATAAAAACTTCCCCGCAACCACGGAAAGGAATACCATCGTCGCCGTTCCGTAGGGGATGAGGCGGTGTAACTGGCCGCGCAATCAGCATTTTTTCCGCCTCGGGTCTTGCACGGCCAGATGAGAAAATCTGGGAGGAATGCATGCCAAGAACAGCCAGCCTTGGGCGCTGCGGCGTCCTTACTTTAACAAGCCTGATGAGCGCATGGTTGGGCCTAGCCACGGCTCGGGCCGAGGACGTCAACAAGGCCGACATAGATGCCTTGAAAAAGTCGCTGGCCAAATATGAGGACTACACCGCAGCCGTCCGCGACCTCTATCTGTCGACAGTCGGCTGCGTCTACTACAGCGGAGAAAAGATAGCGGGTGCGATGGATTACCCGAAAGGCGCCATGGGTATCCATTTCGTCAACGTCCCGAGTATTGGCCAAAAACTCGACCCGATGCACCCCAATGTGCTGATTTACGAACCGACCAAGAAGGGCTTGCACCTGGTGGGCGTGGAATGGCTGGTGCCTCTGACACCAGACATCAAGGAACCCCCGAAGCTTTTCGGCCAAACCTTCATGGGACCGATGGAGGGGCACTATCCGCTCATCCCGCGGGAGTTCGTGCACTACGATCTTCACGCCTGGCTGACGGACAACCCGAACGGGATGTTCAGTCCGACGAACCCGAACGTGAAATGCAGCAAGGCCGAATTTCCGATGCTGGAGAAACCGACCAAGATGATGCCTGGACCGATGTAAAGGGCGAGCCAGGCTGGCTAGCGCGCGTGAACTCATAAACGGGCATGCTTGGATCAGACATTTAGTCTGCCTCCGAGGCGAAAGCGGCCATTCTAGGCTACCGTTGCCATGTCGGCCGCCAGCAAGCCCTAATTCCAAGGGCAAGCCCGTCAGGACTCTCATCAGGGAGGATACAATGATAAAGCGGGCGCGCATCTGGGCGATATCGGCTTCGTGCGTCCTTTGGCTTTTTACACTGCCCGCCCAGGCGAGCCACTTAGGTGATCTTGTCAGGAACGGCGACGTCGCGGCGGTGACTTCCGCCTTGGACAAAGGCGCCGCGATTAACGAAATTGACGGCGTTACGGCGCTCTACATCGCCTGCGAAGGCGGAAATGTCGAGTTAGCCAAACTTCTGATCAATCGTGGCGCGGACGTCAACCTGCCCGTCAGCTGGCAAAGAACGCCACTCTACGCCGCCAACAAGGCTGGGCACGCCGAGATCGTGAAGCTGTTGCTCGACAATGGGGCCGATCCAAATCGGGTGGCGAAAGCGCAGACGCCGCTGCACGTGGCTGCCGAAAATGGCTGCCTTCAGTGCGTCATCCATCTTGTGGACGCCGGGGCAGAGGTCAACGCACTGACATCAAATGGAAATCCGCCCATACATTTGGCCAAGCTCAGGGGTCACGACGACGTCGTGGCTTACTTGCGCAGTCATGGCGCCGGACGACCGGCCATTGCGTCGATTTCGGCTCGACTTGCATCGGCAAGCGCTGAATCGGGCAAGGAAATTTTCGACGGAACGTGCGGGGCCTGTCATCTTGCATCACCGAGCCTCAAGATTCCCAAACGGGTCAATCTGTGGGGCGTCGTAGGGCGGCCGAAGGCCTCACAAAGCGATGTCCCGTATTCGTCAGCCATAAAGGAAGCCGGCGGCACTTGGACCTTTGAGGACCTCAATTCTTTTATCTCAAATCCGGCATTCGCTTTGCCCGGAACAGATATGATTTTCCCGGGTCTGCGGGACGAGAAGCAGCGAGCAGACCTCATCGCTTACCTGCGGACCTTGAGTGACACACCAATGCCGCTTCCCGACAATTGATTGCCCCTGTCTGGCGGGTACTGTGATCCGCAACCAGCGATCGGAGCCGTCAGGCATCCTGCGCGTGAGCGCACCAATTCTGTTCGGTCCGGATTTCCTCGTGCCGGTAATCGCCGATTACATGCGGACCCATCCTCGGGTCGAGGTTGACCTCCAGCTTTCCGACGGATTTGTCGATCTCGGTGCCGAGGGCCTCGATTTGACGATACGAATCGGCCACTTGCCGGATTCCGGCTGGCAGGCGAAATGCCTGGGTGCTTTACGGCACGTCGTATTCGGCGCACCTTCCAGCCGGCTGGTCGTTTTCGCAAATGGCTACTTTTGCGCGTCCAAAAAGACGCGCAGCGCCGTCGTATCAGACCTTGGCGACGATCTTCATGAAGGCCGGCATGTCATCGCCAAAGCCGACGGTCGAATCGTTGTCTTCCTGATGGCGTTGGCGGGCAGGGCGGTTGCTGTCGCGCTGCGGCCTGGTGTCGCCGCGTTCCGGTGCGCGCTGCTCGTTGCGATCGGATGATTTGCGCTCGGTGTTTTCCGACCGGATCGCTTCCTTGCGCGAGCGGCGTTCGCCGATGTCGGCGACCGCGGCCTCGGCTGGCGGCTGATCCTCGCGTACCGTTTCCGGTGCCGCTTCTTCGCTGTGCCTGGCGTGGCGTTCGCGTGGTTTGCGCTCGCCGCCCTTTTCCCTGCGATCATGGTCCTTGCGGTCGTCGTCCTTGCGGCCGGCACGGCGCGGCGCGCCTTTGCCGCGGCGCGGAGCATCGTCCTCGCCTTCGCTGGCGACCACTGTCGACAGGTCGCCGTCATGCCACTCGATCTTGTTGCCGATCAGCCGCTCAATGGCGTCGATGTACTTGGTGTCCGACTTGGTCGCGATGGTGAAGGATTTTCCAGAGCGCCCGGCGCGTCCGGTGCGGCCGATGCGGTGAACGTAGTCCTCGGCATGGATCGGCACGTCGTAATTGAAGACGTGGCTGACATCGGGGATGTCGAGACCGCGCGCGGCGACGTCGGAGGCGACTAGGTAGCGCAGCTTGCCGTCGCGGAAATTGGCCAGCATCTGCATGCGCGCGCGCTGGTCCATGTCGCCATGCAGCGCACCGGCGTCGAAATCATACTTCAGCAGCGAGCGGAACAACTCCGCCACCTCGACCTTGCGGTTGCAGAAGATGATGGCGTTCTTCAGCTCCGCATCTTCGGCCTTGATCAGGTTTCGCAAGGTCTCGCGCTTGTCCCATGGTTTGGAGCCGGACTTGACCAGGCGCTGGATGATGTTGGTCGCCGCGGACGCGGCCTTGGAAACCTCGACGCGCACCGGCGCATGCAGGAACTTTTCGGTGAGCTTGGTGATCTCCGGCGGCATCGTCGCCGAGAAGAACAGCGTCTGCCTGGTGAACGGGATCATCTCGCAGATGCGCTCGATGTCGGGGATGAAGCCCATGTCGAGCATGCGGTCCGCTTCGTCGATGACGAGGATCTCGACGCCGTTGAGCAACAGCTTGCCGCGCTCGCGGTGGTCGAGCAGGCGACCGGGCGTCGCGATCAGCACGTCGGCGCCGCGCTCCAGCTTCTTGTCCTGCTCATCGAACGAAACGCCGCCGATCAAAAGCGCGATGTTGAGCTTGTGGTTCTTGCCGTATCTGATGAAATTCTCTTCGACCTGTGCGGCGAGCTCGCGCGTCGGCTCCAGGATCAGCGTGCGCGGCATGCGGGCACGAGCCCGGCCTTTTTCGAGGCGGGTCAGCATTGGCAGCACAAAGGAAGCCGTTTTGCCGGTGCCAGTCTGGGCGATGCCCAAAATATCCTTGCCGAGCAAGGCGTGCGGGATGGCACCAGCCTGGATCGGTGTCGGCTGCGTGTAGCCGGCATCGGTGACTGCGGAAAGAACCTTCGGCGACAGGCCGAGGTCTGAAAAGGTCAACGCTTCTGGAGCGGTCGTGGTGTCTGAGGACAATTGTTGTTGTCTTTGGCTGGTTCGGGGAAGCGCAACGGCGTCTAACGACGTCTGTCGCGGCAAGCGCCACGCGCCTGCAAGATTGGTATTGCAATTAGGAGCAAGCCCTCGATTTGTCAACAGAAACGGCCGTGATTGGCGCGATTGTGAAGTTGTAACCTTAATCGGGATACTTAACCCCCGTGCAGTTCGCCGCGCCGGCTCAGTAACGGAACTGTTCGGCGAGGATGCGTTCGTTCCAGGAATGGTTGGGATCGAACAGCAACGTCGCCGTCGCTGTTGGCGATTCCCTGACCGTGACCGAGGTCACCGCCTTGACTTCCGTATGGTCGGCGGCGGCGTTCACGGGCCGTTTTTCCGGCTCGAGAATGTCGAAGCGCACGGTCGCCTTGTTGGAGAGCAGCGCGCCGCGCCAGCGGCGCGGGCGAAACGGGCTGACCGGGGTCAGCGCCAGCAATGGCGCATCGAGCGGCAGGATCGGCCCGTGCGCGGAGAGATTGTAGGCGGTGGACCCGGCCGGCGTCGCGATCATCACGCCGTCGCAGCTCAGTTCCTCGAGCCGTATCTGCTCGTCGACGGTGATCCGGATCTTGGCCGTCTGATAGGATTGCCGCCACAGCGCCACTTCGTTGATCGCCAGCGCCGAAAGCGTTTCGCCTTCCGAGGTTTCGGCCAGCATCTCCAGCGGGCGGATCGTTTCGGCTACTGCGGCCGCGATCCGCTCGGTGAGCCCGCCGAACCGGTACTCGTTCATCAGGAAACCGATGGTGCCACGGTTCATGCCGTAGACCTTCTTGCCGGTCCCCATCGTGTCGCGCAGGGTCTGCAGCAGGAAGCCGTCACCACCGAGCGCGACGACGATCCCGGCATCCTCGACGGAGGACTGGCCATAGCGCGCCGACAGGCTTTCCAGCGCCGCCTTGGCGTCAGCGGTGTCGGACGAGACGAAGGCGATGCGGCTGGCGGCTGTGCTCATGGCTTCCCGATGACGACCCATTGGCGGCGGCCGGTTACCGGGCCGCGCCAGCGCCGGGGTAGCATGGGCGGGCCGTGTCTGCAAAGAGAGCCGCGCGCGTCGAGGCGACCGCGCAACGGCGGGATGCGGCCTGCCGTTCGCGCATCATGTCAAAGGCTACTCGAATGTGATGGTTAAGACCGGCTTTAAACTCTCGTAAAGCCGGACCGGTCATGTTAGCCGGCAGTGGATGGGTGGCGTGGGGGCTAGCCAGTCGAGGCCGACATATTGCCGGTAACACGCCTGATCATCGTCTTTCTGATGCTGGGAAGCTTCGCGCTTCTCTTTGCCGAACTGGTGCGCCAGTCCGAAGAGACGAGCTTCCGACCTCAGCCCACGGCGTCGCGCTGTGGTGATGCCGCCGGGGCGCCATGCCCGCAAAGGGCGCTGTAACTCGGACCTGACTTGGCGAGGCGTGTCGTTTCTGGCTGGAAGCGAAACCGGCTGCGGACGTTCCAACCGCTGCGCCAACGGATCGCCGGACCGAGTAGCGCGTGCTGATCGAGGAAATCACGCTCAACTCAGCTATGAACCCTGCCGCAGATGACAGCCGGCTTGCCGCTTCTGTTCCAGATACTCGTCGACAAGCTGGCGGTAGCGCACCTTGCCGAAGCTCGGGAAATGGCCGCCATGCACGACCGAGACATCGAGGTCGCGCAGGCGCGTGAGTGTCGCCATGTAGTCTGATATGTCCGAGTGGTAGACATCGTCGATCAGCGGGCCGTCATAGATGATGTCGCCGGATAACAGGATGCCCGTCCTGTTTTCGTAGAGCGCGATGCCGCCGGGTGAATGGCCGGGCGTGTGGATCACCTCGAAGGCACGGTCGCCGAGATCGACGACATCGCCATGGTTGAGCAAGCGGCCGGCGGGTGCGGGCGCAATGCCGTAGCGCGCCGTGTCCCAGCCTCGCGGCATGCCATCGAACATCTCGTCCGTCGCGTAGGTGCCGGCGGCCGTCCATTCGTTGCGCGGATCGGCGAGGATTTGAGCCTCGGCCGCGTGCACACAGCGATCGGGAAATTCATGGTGGCAGCCGATATGGTCGAAATGCGTGTGGCTGGCGACGCAGATGAGCTTGCGCTCGCTCACCAGCGGCACGTGACGCCGGAGGCTGAAATGGCCAAGCCCGGTGTCGAACAGGAGGTCGCGGTCGCGGCCGCGCACATGCCACATATTGCAGCGGAAGAACGGCTTGATCCACGGCTCATGGATCAGCGTCACGCCATCGCTCATGCGGATGGTCTCGTACCAGTCGGGAGCGTCGATGAGCGCAAGCGTACCCATGTTCAATCCGTCAGCAGGATGATCTGGTCGGTATCGCAGGAAATCGCGACCGTGTCGCCCGGCTGGACGGTCGCTGTAGCGGGCAACTTGGCGATGAAATACACCGGGGGATCTTCGATGGAAGCCGCAAGCACGCGCTTGAAGCTGCCCTGGAAGACGACATCGCTCACCTTGGCGGAGCCGAGCTGTACGGTGCCTACGGCCATGCCGAGGACAAGATGCTCCGGCCGTATGGCCAGCGCAACGGCGGAGCCCGCCGGCAACGTGCTGGGCAGTGAAACCGGCCCGACCGGCGTCGCAACAGTGCTTGTCAGGTCCCCGGCCTCCGTGACTGTGCCGGCAAGGATCGTGCTCTCGCCCATGAAGGTGGCGGAAAAGCGCGTCGCCGGCCGCGCATAGACGCGCTCGGGCGGGCCTTCGTCCTCGATGCGCCCGTCATTCATCACCACGCAATGGTCGGCCAGCGCCATCGCTTCTTCCTGGTCGTGGGTGACATGGATGAAGGCGGTGCCGACGCGCTTCTGGATTGCCTTCAATTCATCCTGCATCTGCCGCCGCAATTTGAGGTCGAGCGCGCCGAGCGGCTCGTCGAGCAGAAGCACCGCCGGCTCGATCACCAGCGCACGCGCCAGCGCCACGCGCTGCCGCTGGCCGCCGGAAAGCTGATGCGGCTTCTTGTCGAAGGCTGCGGCCAGTCCAACCAGCGCCAGCGCCTCGCGTGCCTTTGCCGCCCGTGTGGCGCCGTCGACGCCCTGCATGCGCAGGCCGAAACCGACATTGCCGCCGACGCTCATATGCGGAAACAGCGCGTAGTCCTGGAACACCGTCGTCGTCGGGCGCTTGGCCGGCGGCACGGACGTGCAGTCCTCGCCACGGATGAACACCTTGCCTTCGCTGGGCGTGACGAAGCCGCCCAGAATGGACAGCAGCGTCGTCTTGCCGGAGCCCGAGGGTCCGAGCAGGATCGTGTAGCTGCCGGGCTCGATCTGCAACGACACCTTCTTCAGCACCGTGTGCTGGCCGAAGCGGTGCGAGACGGAGCTTATATCGACCAAAGGCGCGGTCATGCCTTTCTCCTTCGCAGCAATGTCAGTTCGAACAGCACCACCAGCACGATCGAGACGGCGAAGACCAGCGAGCCGACCGCGTTGGTCTTGGGATTGAGGCCGGAACGCAGCAGGTTCCAGATTTCGACAGGCAGCGTTGTGTCGAAACGGGTCAAAAGGAAGGAAATGACGAACTCGTCCCACGAGAAGGTCATCGACAGGAAGAAGCCGGCGAAGATGGCAGGCGCCATGACCGGCATGGTGATCAGCAGCAGCACCTTCCATTCCGGCGCGCCGAGGTCGCGCGCGGCGCGCTCGATGTTGATCTGGTGGTCGCCCATCTGGCTGTAGATGATGGCAAAGCACAGCGGCAGGTTGATCACGACATGGCCGATGCCGGCGGCCAGCAGCGACTTCGGCACGCCGGCCCAGTTGAACAGCACCAGGAGCCCCATGCCGATGATGAGGTAGCTGACCGTCAGCGGCAGGGTGATCAGCCCGCGCAGCAGGCCGGAGCCGGGTAGGACAAAGCGCGCAAAACCCCAGGCGGAGAGGAAGCCGAGCGTGACGGCGGCGAGCGACGAGATGGACGCGACCAGCAGCGAATTGACCAGCGCCGAGGTCAGCCTGACGTCAGAGAGAACCGCGTCGTACCAGCGCAGCGACGGGCCGGTGAAGGGCGGGATTGGAAACGACGTCGCCTGCAGCGAAAACAGAACGAGCACGACCACGGGCAGAAAGATGAAGCCGTAGATCAGGACGGCGTAGAGCCAGGAGGCTATGCGGACGATCCTGCGCATCTCAGGCCCGCTCGATCTTCAGCCAGCGGGCGCAGGCGAGGTAGGCGATGGTGACCACCGCCATCAGGATGATCGACAGCGCCGAGGCCAGCGGAAAATCGCCGCGCCGGCCGATCTGCATCATCACCAGCTGCGGCATCAGAAGCTCGTTGTTGCCGCCCAGGATCTGAGGCGTGATGTAGTCGCCGATGCACAGCACGAAGGTGAGGAAGGCGCCGACCATGATGCCGGGCAAGGTCAGCGGAAGCACGACATGCAGGAAGGTGCGCACCGGCCCGGCGCCGAGATCGGCGGCGGCCTTGCGGTAGCTTGGGCTCAACTGCTTCAGATTGGCGAAGATCGTCAGCGTCAAAAGCATCACGAAGAAATGCACGAAGCCGGTGACGGTGGCGAAACGCGTGTTGGCGAGTTGCAGCGGCTCGCTGAACAGGCCCGAGCCGGTGAGCGCGCGGTTGACCACGCCGTTCTGCGCCAGCACCAGCAGCCAGGAGTAGGAGCGCACGACGTAGGAGGTCCAGAACGGCAGCACGGCCAGCATCAGCGCCAGCCGCTGCCAGCGTTCCGGCACCTGTTCGGCCAGGATCCAGGCAAAGGGATAGGCGAGCAGCACCGAGACGACGGTGACGATCGCTGTCACCTGCAGCGAGTTCACCATCGCCTGCCAGTAGGACGGGTTGGTGAAGAACTGGCTGTAGTTGGACAGCGTGAGGCCACCGCCTTCATGCGCCGTGAGGCTGGAAAACCCCATGGCGATGAAAGGCAGCACGAAAAACAGCAGCGTCCAGCCGAGCGCCGGCGTGACCAGTGCCCAGGGCAGGGCACGGCCCGCCCGGGGCAGGGCATGCCCGTTCTTTGCCGACGTGCTCATGAGCGATATCCGTTCATTTTGCCTGCAGCATTTCGGTCCACATGTCTTGCATCTTCTTGTCGAGATCGGCGTTGGGCGCCGGGTAGGCCTGGGCCCGCGCCAGGAAGCCCGGCTGCTCGTCGAAGCGCAGGATCTTTTTCTGCTCGTCGGTCAGCGCCGCCTTGGTGTTCGCCGGCATGCCCCAGTAGCAGGACGAGGTAGCGAGCCGCGCCTGGCCTTCCGGGCTCATGATGTACTGGATGAATTTCAGCGCCATGTCCTTGTTTTTGGAATCCTTGAACATGGCCAGCGACTGCGACCATAGAACCGCGCCTTCCTTCGGAATGGAGAAGTCCAGCGCCGGGTTCTCCTTGGCCAGCCCCGCTGTCACCCATTCGCCGCCGCCGACCAGAATGTCGACTTCGCCGGTCGCCAGCGCCGTCTGGCTGGCGGTGACTTCGCCGACCAGCTTGGCATTGGCCTTCATCTTGAGAAGCTCGTCCTTGAGGGCGGGCAGGTCGGCTTCGGTGAGATCGGCCGTCTTCTTGCCGATGGCGAGCGCCGCCATGCCGATGACCGGCAGATAATAGTCGTAGATGGCGACCTTGCCCTTGTACTTGTCGCCGGTCAGCGCTGCCATCGACTGCATGTCGGCCGGATCAACCTTGGTCTTGTTGTAGCCGATCGTATTGTAGCCGAACTTTTCGGTAACGCCGTAACGCTTGCCGCCGACGACAGTGGAGCCGTCCATCTTCACCTGCGGAAACAGGTCGGCCAACGGCAATTTGTCTTCCGGCAATGGCTCGAACAGGCCCTTTTCGACGCCGCGCGGTATGTCGATGCTATCGATCACCATCACGTCCCAGTCGCCCGGCTGCGACTGTTCGACGATGGCCAGTCCGGCGCCGGTGCCCTCGAATTCCTTGACGTTGACCTTGACGTTGTTGGCCTCCTCGAACGGCTGCAGCAGCGCCGGATCGGCATGATCGCACCAGATCAGCGCGTTGAGGTCGGCGGCCTGGGCCGCGCTGCCGGCTCCGAGCAGCAGCGCGGTGGCGGCGCAGGCCGCATGCAGATGGCTCTTCAGAATGGAAAGCGGATTCCTGGATGTAGGTTTAGCGGACATCGAGTGTTCTCCCTTGCCTTTATGGCTTCTTGCAAAAAATTGAACCAATTCTAAAATTGAGTCAATTCTGTTTTTATGGCAAGAGGCCGGGATGAGCGGACTGCGGGCAAGGCAAAAGGCGGATCGGCACCGGCGCATCATCGAGGCGGCGGCGGAGCTGTTTCGCGAGGCCGGCTATGAGGGCGCCAAGATCGAGGCGATAGCCGCCCAGGCCGAGGTCTCGGTCGGCACCATCTACAATTACTACCAGAATAAGGGCGACATCCTCGGCGCCATCGTCTCGCTGGAGGTCAACGAGGTGCTCAATGCCGGGCAGGGGGTCGTCGCCAGGCCGCCGGCCAATGTCGGCGATGCGCTGGACACGCTGATCGGCATCTACATCGAACACTCGCTGCACTATCTCAGCAAGGAGATGTGGCGGCAGGCCATGGCGATCTCGACGCAACTGCCCGACAGCCCGTTCGGTCAGGCTTACACCGGGCTCGACCGTGCGCTGACCGAACAGATCCGCGCCCTGATCGCCCGCCTGCAGACGCTTGGCTTGGTGCGGCAGGACATCGACGGGGCAGCACTCGGCGAACTGATCTTCAACAACATGAACATGATGTTCATCGAGTTCGTGAAGCGCGACGCGGCGAAGATCCCGGAGCTGCGCGCGGCGATACGCAGGCAGAATAGGATACTGGTGGCGGCGATCGGGGCGTGAGGGAGTCAGGAGCAGACAGGAGAAATCGTCGCTTCGGCATAAAACCTGGTTTCAGACGAGGCTCGCCTCTTGAGTTGAGTTTGAAATCTGATACAACCTAGAAGGGCATAAATAAGGGGGAGAGGTAAATGGGGTCGTTTTCCATCTGGCATTGGGCGATCGTGCTGCTGTTGATCGGCGTGCCTGTTTTCTTTGCTGTTCGATCAGCCACGAAGCCATCACAGAATCCTGAGACTCTTGTAGGCATCGGTGGCTGGTTGATGCTGCTGGCGATCGGCCAGGCATTGTCACCGCTGCGCACACTTCTCGTATTGGGTTCCTCGAGCGATGGCTACAACCAACTCATGCTGGTGCCGAATGGACCCATGGTAGTCTATGGTGAGATTGCTTTGCTGCTGGCATTTCTGGTGCTTCAACTGGTGGTGCTGGTTGCCATGCTGAGGCGGAGCTCTTGGTTCAAGCAGTTGTTTCTCATCCAGTGGCTTGCAATCCCGGTGGTTTTCATCCTGGACGCTGCCTGGGTTTCCGCTGCTCTCGGGGTTGCGGTCGGGCAAGTGGTCACCGGAGGCGCGCTTGCGGCGCCGATAGTCTCGTTTGTCCTTACCGGACTCTGGGTCGCTTACGTCTACAAATCCGTCAGGGTACGCAACACGTTCACCAGGGTTGGGGTATCCGCCCAAATTGCGAGCGCGTCATAGGATATCGGGGCGCCCGGAAGGCTCTGGCTCTCGGGTAGTCGTCGATCGGAGCTGGTGCCCCCGGACGGAATCGAACCGCCGACCTTCGGTTTACAAAACCGCTGCTCTACCAGCTGAGCTACAAGGGCACGGCGCTCCGGTTAGCATATTTGTTGCGCCAGTAAAGACAAAACTCCGTTTTACCCGGCATGTCGCATGGGCTGTCGGGGGAGGGCATCCTGAAAAGCGCCTGATTGCTTCCTACATATGGAAACGGTGCAATCGCTTCGAGCAGGGGTGCCGCATGATCAGATTTGTCATCATTCTCCCGATCATCTTCGTGGCCTGGATGCTGTTGGTGAAGATCATCAACGATGTGAAGAAGGCCAATGTCGACTGGACCGGCGTCACCACCATCATCGGCTTCATCGCGCTCGCCTTCTGGCTGCGCCATGTCACGGGGATGTGAAAAGAGCGAGTAGCGAATAGTGAATAGGGAGTAGGGAATGGGGTGCGAGGGATTCCTTGGTGTCCCTGCCTTTCCCTACTCGCTATTCGCTACTCACTATTCGCTCCAATCTCCAAAACCTTTCGAACCTTTCCCCACGCCGCGCCGACTGATGGTCAGAGGCGAATGGGTCGCCTCGATCAAGGATCCAGGAGATCATCATGTTCAAGCGCACTCTTACGTCAGGCCTCGTCGCCATTTTCGTCGCCACCGGCGCGCTCGCCGGCACCGTCGGCACGTCGTCCGCCCATGGCATGCACGGCCATCATCATCACCATCACAACAAGCACTTCAAGAAGTTCTGGTGGAAGCACCATCATCACCACAGACATGGCAGGGTGATCATTTTCCTTTGATGGAGGGGCCCATTCTTCCAAGAGGGCGGCTTCGGCCGCCCTTTTTGCGTTGGCGTTGTGAAGTGGGACGGCAAAAGCTGCCGATCTCCCCCCTTGCGGGGGAGATGTCCGGCAGGACAGAGGGGGGTGTGAAGGATCGCCATCCCTTGAGTTCAGGCTTGTTCTTGAAACAAGGCTGAGTGGAAGACGCGGCTACGATCGATTGACAGGTCGGATGGACAGCACCCCCCTCTGCCCTACCGGGCATCTCCCCCGCAAGGGGGGAGATCAGCCGCATCAACGTCCTCGCCAAACTCCTGCAGGTCGCCGTCAGCATGACCTCGGTCCCAAGAAAATCGAAAAAAGATTCGAACCTTTTTCCTTGCCGCGACGACAGATGATCAAGAGGCGGATGGATCGCCTCGGTCAACGAAGCAAGGAGATCGTCATGTTCACACGCACACTCGTTTCCGGCGTCATCGCCACCGCCGTCGCCGCCAGCACGCTGCTCGGCACCGTCCAGCCTTCGGCTGCTCACAGCCATCACCACAATCGCGAAATCGGTATCGGCATTGCCGCCGGCGTTGGCGGTTTCGTGCTGGGCAGCCTGCTCTCCCAGCAGCCCCGTACCGTCTATGTCGACGAGGACGGCGGCTCATGGCACGTCCGTCGCTGCTACGATCGCTACGCGAGCTACGACGTCGACTCCGACACCTATATCGGCCACGACGGCTATCGCCACTACTGTCGTCTCTGAGAGGAGGAGGCGTTTCAATCCCTTAAAAGAGGGGCGCCCCCGCCGCCCCTCTTTTCGCTGTTGGGGGCAAGGCCCTTGTCGAATTGATCGACAGCCAACGTTGGCGCCGCCCCTCATCTGCCTGCCGGCATCTTCTCCCCGTAAAACAGGGAGAAGGACGCTAGCCGCGGCACTCCGCACTTTTTCGCAGCGTTGGAGATTGGCGAAATCGTTTAGACATCGTCCTTCTCCCCGTCACTATACGGGGAGAAGATGCCGGCAGGCAGATGAGGGGCAGCGCGAACCTCAAGCGACTACCTCCGACAGCCGGCCTCGCAAAGCGGCCCGCGCCGTCCGGCGTGGTGATCTTGGCGCGTGACTACGTGAAGTTGCCCTTCGTGGTTGTAGAGGCGTCGCTATCATCAGATCGCCTTCACCCCGCCGATCATCCTTGTCACCTCGGCCGCGGCGTCGCGCACCAGCGGCCCGATTTCGGCCAGCCGTTCCGGCGTCAACCGCACGGTCGGCCCGGAGACCGACACGCCACCGATCGGCTCGCCGAATTCGTTGAAGATAGCCGCCGCCACGCAGCGCATGCCGGGGTGCCGCTCTTCGTCATCGACCGACCAGCCCCGCAGCTTGATTCGTGCCAAATCGTGGGCCAGCGCCGAAATGTCGGACAGCGTCCTGTCGGTGAAGCGCTGCAGGCCGGCCTTGCGCAGGATGGTTCCGACGCGCTCCGGCTCGAGATGGGCCAGCACCGCCTTGCCGATGCCGGACGCATGGAACGGGCTGCGCGTGCCCGGCCGGAAGAAGGCGCGGATCGCCTGATGCGTCTCGACCTGGCTGACGAAGACGACGCAATCATCCTCGGCGACGCCGAGATTGGCGGTCTCGCCGGTTCTCTCCATCAACTCCTGCATGACGACGCGGGCGCGGTCGACCAGTTTGCGGCGGCGCAGGAACGCCGCGCCCATGCGGTAGGTCTCGACGCCGATCGACCACAGCTGGTCGCTGGTGTCGAATTCGACCATGCCGTGGTTTTGCAGCGTCGTCAGCATGCGGTAGGCGGTCGAGGCGGCCAAGCCGCTCTGCGCTGATATCTCGCTTAGCGACAGCCCGCTGCCCTCCGCGACGATGGCCAGGATGCGCAGCGCCCGATCGAGCGACTGCACCGAGCTGGGCTCCGATGGCCCGTTGAAAGCGCGCGGCCGGCCGCGCTGGCGTTTTTCGGTCGTTTCCATGGCGCCATTCTCAGCCGATTTCGCCAAACGGGCAATGAAAAAGTTTTTCATCCGATCGAAGGGGTGAATTCCTGGAAAACAGAAGATCCAATAAAATCAAGGGATAGGAGCCGTTTTCTAGAAATGAAAAAATATTCTGAAAAAATTGAAAAATAGCCTGCTTGCTGACATCCTTGGCCAATCCAACAACGACAAACCCTATGGAGGGCTGAAAATGGCCAGGATGCGCGCTGTCGATGCCGCGGTTCTCATTCTCGAAAAGGAAGGCATCTCCTGCGCTTTCGGCGTGCCGGGCGCGGCGATCAACCCGTTCTATTCGGCGATGAAGGCGAGGGGCACCATCCGCCACGTTCTTGCCCGTCACGTCGAGGGCGCCTCGCACATGGCGGAAGGCTATACCCGCGCCAAGGCTGGCAATATCGGCCTGTGCATCGGCACCTCCGGTCCGGCCGGCACCGACATGATCACCGGGCTCTATTCGGCGGCCGCGGATTCCATTCCGATCCTGTGCATAACCGGCCAGGCGCCACGTGCGCGGCTGAACAAGGAGGATTTCCAGGCCGTCGACATATCAGCCATTGCCGCGCCGGTCGCCAAATGGGCAGTCACCGTCATGGAGCCCTATCTGGTGCCGATGGCGCTGCAGAAGGCATTTCATCTGATGCGCTCGTCGCGGCCCGGCCCGGTGCTGATCGACCTGCCGGTCGACGTTCAGCTGGCCGAGATTGAATTCGACATCGATGCCTATGAGCCGCTGATGCCGTTCAAGCCGGCCATGACGCGCGTGCAGGCCGAAAAGGCGCTGACTATGCTCAACGCCGCGGAAAAGCCGCTTATCGTCGCCGGCGGCGGCATCATCAACGCCGATGCGTCGGATCTGCTCATCGAATTCGCCGAGATTTCAGGCGTGCCGGTCATCCCGACCTTGATGGGCTGGGGCGCGATACCCGACGACCACCGGCTGATGGCCGGCATGTGCGGGCTGCAGACCTCGCACCGCTATGGCAATGCGACGATGCTGGAGGCCGACTTCGTCTTCGGCATTGGCAACCGCTGGGCCAACCGTCACACCGGCTCGGTCGACGTCTACACCAAGGGCAAAAAATTCGTCCATGTCGACATCGAGCCCACCCAGATCGGCCGCGTCTTCGCGCCGGACCTCGGCGTCGTGTCGGATGCGGGTGCGGCACTGAAGATGCTGCTCGACGTCGCCACCGAGTGGAAGACGGCCGGAAAGCTGCGCGACTGGTCCGGCTGGGCGAAGGAGTGCCAGGCCCGCAAGAAGACGATGAAGCGCAAGACGCATTTCGACCAGGTGCCGCTGAAGCCGCAGCGCGTCTACGAGGAGATGAACAAGGCGTTCGGCCGCGACGTCACCTATGTCACCACGATCGGCCTGTCGCAGATCGCCGGCGCGCAGTTCCTGCATGTCTACAAGCCGCGCAACTGGATCAATTGCGGCCAGGCCGGCCCGCTCGGCTGGACCTTGCCGGCGGCGCTTGGCGTTCGCGCCGCCGATCCCGACCGCACCATCGTGGCGCTGTCTGGCGACTATGATTTCCAGTTCATGATCGAGGAACTGGCCGTTGGCGCGCAGCACAAGCTGCCCTATCTCCATGTCGTCGTGAACAACGCCTATCTCGGGTTGATCCGCCAGGCGCAGCGCGGGTTTTCGATGGATTTCGAGGTCGATCTCGCCTTCGAGAACATCAACCGATCAGGCGATCCGGAGGCCGGCTATGGCGTCGACCACGTTGCGGTTGCCGAAGCGATGGGCTGCAAGGCGGTCAGGGTGCGCAAGCCGGAAGAGTTCGCCGCCGCGTTCAAGGAGGCCCAGCGGCTGATGAAAGAACATCGGGTGCCGGTCGTGCTCGAATTCATCCTCGAACGCGTCACCAACATCTCCATGGGCACCGAGATCGACAAGATCACCGAATTCGAGGACCTTGCCGAGCATCAGGAAGACGCGCCGACCGCGATCGTCATGCTCGACTAAGAGGAGAGAAAGAATGCCGCGTTTTTCAGCCAACCTTTCGATGCTCTTTGGCGAGCATGATTTCCTCGACCGTTTCGATGCCGCCGCCCGCGCCGGTTTCAAGGGCATCGAATATATCGGCCCCTATGACCATGCGCCCGATGTCGTCGCAGCCCGGTTGAAGAAGAACGGCCTGACCCAGGTGCTTTTCAACCTGCCGGCGGGCGACTGGGGCAAGGGCGAGCGCGGCATTGCCGCTTTGCCGGACCGCGTGCCGGAATTCCGCCAGGGCATCGCCAAGGCGATCGCCTATGCGCAGGCTCTCGGCTGCCAGCAGGTCAATTGCCTGGCCGGCATCGCGCCCGCGGGGGCCGACCGCAAGGTGCTGGAGGATGTCTTTGCCGAAAACCTCGCCTTCGCGGCGGAGAAGCTGGAGCAGGCCGGCATCAGGCTGTTGATCGAGCCGATCAACACGCGCGACATTCCGGGGTTCTTCCTCACACACTCCGACCAGGCGCTTGATCTCATCGACCGTATCGGCTCGAAGAACCTGTTCCTGCAATACGACATTTATCACATGCAGATCATGGAGGGGGATCTCGCCCGTACAATCGAGGCTAACCTCAGCCGCATCGCGCATATCCAGCTTGCGGACAATCCCGGCCGTCACGAGCCGGGGACGGGCGAGATCAACTACCCCTTCCTCTACGAGCACATCGACCGCATCGGCTATTCCGGCTGGATCGGGGCGGAATACAAACCGAAGGCAGGGACCGAGGCCGGGCTGGGGTGGTTCAGGGAACTGAGCGGGAAGAGCAGCGCGGCGGCGTAGCGGCTATCGCAGTAGAAGTCGCGTTCCTTCGCGCCCCCCTCTGGCCTGCCGGCCATCTCCCCCACGGGTGGGGAGATCGGCAGCTTCGGCGCCGGCCTTCGATTTTCTGACGCTCGAAAATTGGCGAAGGCAGCGATGACATCCAATCTCCCCCCTTGTGGGGGAGATGTCCGGCAGGACAGAGGGGGGCGTGACAGAGCTCGGCCTATCAAGAGACGGAGAACCACAATGGAAACCATCGGTTTCATCGGCCTCGGCATCATGGGCGCGCCGATGGCGGGGCATCTGCTGGACGCCGGCCATAAGGTCATCGCCAGCGACCATCGCTCCAAGCCGCCTGCCGATCTCGTCGCCAAGGGCCTAAAAACCACCACCGGCCATGCCGCCGTGGCCAAGGCGGCCGAGATCATCATCCTGATGGTGCCGGACACACCGCAGGTGGCCGACGTGCTGTTCGGCGAGAACGGCGTCGCGGCCGGTTTGTCGAAGGGCAAGCTGGTCATCGACATGAGCTCGATCTCGCCGATCGAGACCAAGGTATTCGCCAGGAAGATCAACGAACTGGGCTGCGACTATCTCGACGCGCCGGTCTCGGGCGGTGAAGTCGGCGCCAAGGCGGCGTCGCTGACCATCATGGTCGGTGGCGAGGAAAAGCCCTTCGAGCGTGCAAAACCTGTCTTCGAGAAGATGGGCAAGAACATCACGCTGGTCGGCCCGAACGGCGTCGGCCAGACCACCAAGGTGGCCAACCAGATAGTCGTCGCGCTGACCATTGAAGCTGTCGCCGAAGCACTTGTTTTTGCATCGAAAGCCGGCGCCGATCCGGCTAAGGTCAGGCAGGCGCTGATGGGCGGGCTGGCGGCTTCGCGCATTCTGGAAGTGCATGGCGAGCGCATGGTCAAGCGCACCTTCGCGCCGGGCTTCCGCATCGAACTGCACCAGAAGGATTTGAACCTGGCGCTGGAGGGCGCGAAAGCGCTCGGCGTGTCGCTGCCCAACACCTCGACGACCCAGCAGCTGTTCAACTCCTGCGCGGCCAATGGCGGCGCCAGGGAAGATCATTCGGCTCTGGTCAGGGCGCTGGAGCGGATGGCCGCGCATGAGGTAGGTTAGAAGCGAATAGCGAGTAGGGAATAGCGAATAGGGATTGCAGCCACGGATAGCCGGGATTCGACTCTCGCTACTCGCTACTCGCTACTCGCTACTCGCTACTCGCTAAGAACTTCCGCGCCACATAGAGACTGATCGCCGCGGCGTTCGATACGTTGAGTGAATGGATCGCGCCGGGCATGTCGAGCCGCGCCAGCGTCGTCACCGTCTCGCGCGTCTTCTGGCGCAGCCCCTTGCCTTCGGCGCCCAGCACCAGGGCGATCTTTTCTCCGGCAAAGCTCTTTTCGAGTTCCGCTGGGCCGTCCGAATCAAGGCCGATGGTGCGGAAGCCGGCTTCGTGCAACTGGCCGAGCGCGTCGGCGAGGTTCTTCACCTCGATCTGGTCGATGTGCTCCAGCGCGCCGGAGGCGGATTTCGCCAGCACGCCCGATTCCTGCGGGCTGTGGCGCGCCGTGGTGATCAGCGCGCCGGCGCCGAAGGCGACCGCCGAGCGCAGGATGGCGCCGACATTGTGCGGGTCGGTGACCTGGTCGAGCACCAGCACCAGCTTGGCATCACCAAGTGCATCAAGCCGCTTCGGTCTCAGCGGCTCGGCCTCGATCAGCACACCCTGATGCACGGCGTCCGAGCCGGTGATCTTGTCAATGTCCCTGGGCTCGACCAGCTCCGCCTTGAAGGGCAGGGCGGCGAGATCGGCGATTTCCAGGCGTTCGGCCGCATTGCGCGTCACCAGCATCTTCCGGATCTTGCGGCGCGGATTGTCGAGTGCCGCCCGCACCGTGTGCAAGCCATAGAGCCGCACCAGGCCGTCCGCGGCATTTTCGCCCGGCGGAACCGGCTGTCGGGGCCTGAACGCCGGCGCGCCGCCGCTTTTCTCGTCGCGATAGGCGCGGCGCAGCTTGGCGTAATGGGTGTCTTTGGGCGTCTTGGAATTGCTGTCGTTGCTCATAACCGGCTTCTATAACCGTGTCGCGCGGCAATGGATACTGCCGCATCGAACGGCTTGCCGGATGGCAGACGAAATTCAGCGCGTTTTGACGGGATCTTGCGGTTGACAGTTTTGGGCGGTGCCGCCATAAGGCGCTTCGCGGAAGGCTGCTGAGGCGGTCACAACGCGTTGATGCCTCGTTGCATGGCTCCGGCGGCAGACTGGAGAGGTGCCCGAGTGGTTAAAGGGGACGGACTGTAAATCCGTTGGCTATGCCTACGTTGGTTCAAATCCAACCCTCTCCACCACTGCCGGCCCGGAAGCCCTGAAACGCGAAGCATCGAACCGAAAAGTGCGTGGCGCTTTTCGGGTTGGCCCGCACTTCCTGAAACCCGATACTTCACTGAAAGCCGCGGATCGCCAGCTTCAATCCGACAGGTTCAGTTCGCTGCGTTGATCGACTTCGCCAGCTCTTCGAGCTTCCTGGGATCGTTGCCGTGACGGCGCACCAGTTCGCGGGCCTGGTTTGACGGCAAATCGGCCGTGACGGCCAGCTGTCGCACCTGGTCGTCGATGGCAACCTGCGGCAAGGTGTGGTCGGAATCTGCTGCCTTGTCCTTCATGGCGGTTCTCCTCGATCGCTGTCCAAGACAACGGCTTGAAAATCGGACCGGTTCCGAAAGATCTGCAAAACGCGAGCGCCGATGCCTCGTCGCGACTACCAGCCATGCGCGATCCCGACTGAGTCATGAATCAGAACAGTGAGGGTTTTGCCAGGAACCATGGCCAGGCGGACGGGTTGTCCCAGCTAAACGGAGATAATCTCGATGCCTCTGCCAAAGGAACCCGACCCAAATCGCGATGTGCCCATGCCGGATCCTACGTGGAAGCCCGAACCGATCGAGGAGCCCGAACCGGAAGGGCCGCCGGACGAAACTCCGCTGCCCAATCCCGACGAGAATGAAGAGCCTCCGGTCCACGCCACAGGATCGACATGAAGGCCTTATGTGCAGGAGAAATTCAATGCCTGAGATCCGTTCTCCTCGTCTCGCTGTTCTCATTGACGCCGACAACGCGTCGTCCAAGATCGCGGATGGCCTGTTCGAAGAGATCGCCAAGCTCGGCGAGGCAAGCGTCCGCCGCATATATGGCGACTTCTCCGGTGTCCGTTCCAAAGGCTGGGCCGATATCCTCTCGAAGCATGCCATCATCCCACAACAACAGTTTGCCTACACAACGGGAAAGAATGCATCGGACATCACCCTGGTGATCGATGCAATGGACCTGCTTCACAGCGGCCGCTTCGACGGTTTCTGCCTGGTTTCGTCGGATAGCGATTTCACTCGTCTCGCGGCACGTATCCGCGAGCAGGGGATCGACGTGTTTGGCTTCGGCGAGCAGAAGACCCCGGAGAGTTTTCGCCAGGCCTGCCGCAAATTCGTCTACACGGAGAACCTGCTTGCAACGACGCATGCCAATAGCGGGGACACAAGCCGGGCCGCGAACCCGCTTCAGTCTCCCAGCGCCGCTACGCCTATCATTTCGAAAGTCATCGCGCAGATGGAGAGCGAGGACGGTTGGGTCCCACTCGGTGCTGTCGGCACGCAACTCGCCAACCTGGCCTCGGACTTTGATCCGCGGACCTTCGGGTTTCGGAAACTAAGTGATCTCGTGCGGAAAACGAATTCTTTCGAGATTGACCATCCCGAGGGTGGATCGTTGCGAATTCGTATTAAGCCGGCGGCAGCCAGGCAGGCGAGGTCGAAAGCTCGCCGATAAGCGGGTGTTGTGGTCGATCGTTCGTTCGCAACGAAGCGCCGCCGCCCGTGCCAACGGCGCTTTCGCCTTCAATCCCTGTCGGACAGCACCGCGACGCCGAAGAGCGCCGCCTTCTTGGTGATCAGTCCTTCCAGATCCGCGTCCGAGCGCTCCGTCCCCGTACGTTCCCGCAGCGCGGCGATTGCTGCCTTCATCGACAGCAACGCGTTGCATCGCTCGTTCAGGAGTTGGTCGACAGCCGCGGCCACGTCGCACGTCTCAACATGCGGCAACATTGAACTGGCTCCTTTCCTATCGGGCGGTACGCCTGCTGTCTCGAGGAACGGCGGGCTTGCCGTCAGTCAATAACCTTCACAATCTTGCGTGTGCCCGGGTCGACCAGCACTGTGTGATCGCCGACGACGACATATTTGTATTTGACATCGGGAACATCGATCGACCGAAGTTCGACCGTGTCGGGCAAAGCGGAACCGACACTGAGTTCCAACCCGAGAAGATTGATCGATGCCAGCGGATGCTTGTGCACATATTCGCGGATGACCGTCTGCTGTTCGGGCGTGATAATCACCTCGTCCGCGATGGCCACGCCGATGCCGGCGAGCAGAATAAGCCCGGCGGCGGCAGGAATCAGATGACTTCTCATCGTCTTCTCCTATTCCTGGAAGGGAAGATCCGCCGTTCACTGCTTGGCAAACGGCGAACCCGTCTTTTCAACGTTCACCGAGCCCTCTTGTTCCATGAGCGACGACTAATTGACCGGGCTGTTGAGGCACCGTAGCGGCCGCGCGAAGCAGCCGACATGAATCGGGTTGTGACGCGTGAAGTCGCGTGACCAAGCCGGCGCGGCGGCGTCGGATTCGTATAATGGGATTTCTGGGGCAGTATTCAGCCTAGCCGTCGGCGAGCCAATCATGGAGGCTGCGGGCGAAGCTTCGCGGCGCGACGAGATCGCACGAGGTCTCGCCGGTGCGAAGCAAGAGTACCGGCACATGGTGGAAGGATGTCTGCACGGCCCGGCCCGGAGCGCTGGTCGGCGCATGCCAGTCGACGGCGATGCAGGTGGAGAGAACGCTTGCGATGTCGGCCCCGGCCAGGCTGAACCGCACGCGACCTTCGCCAAGGCAAACCGAACAGCCGAGATCCGGATCTATGGCAAGGGACGGCGCTTGCGCCCCATCGTCGAGCGCAAGCCAGAGACGGCGCGGTGCAACGCGGATGATGAGAAGGTTCTTGTCACGAACCGTCTCTCCGACCGACGCGGGAAGTCCGGTGCCGAGCGCCGCCGAGAGGCTCGATTCGAATTGGCCCAGCGTTCCGTCCCATGCCTCGACCTGGATGAGCGGGCAATCGGCCACGGACAGGCTGAAATCCGGGCTAACCATGCAGCCGTTCTCCTTGCGGATCGAGGAATACCGGCGAGACGATGCGGGCACGCACCGTTTCGGCCTTCATGGGATAGACGGCCACGACCTCGCTTCCCTCTGTCGCGACATCGCCGGCAAGCAGCGCCAGCCCAACATAGCGGCCGCGTTCGGGGCTGAAGGTGACGGAGGTGATGCGCCCGCGTCCGTGCCCGTGAGCTTTCGAGCCTGGCAGGAACAGGATGGCGCCACCGCGCAGGCGCTTTCCGTCCTCGATGCATTCCAGCCCGACCAGGCGTTGCCGGTCGGGCGCCAGCAGGGCAGGGCGCCGCCGCAGCACATCGCCAACGAAGCCGCTGCGCTTGCCGACCACCATGCGGCCAAGGCCGAGATCGTCGAGCGTCGTGCGCCCATCGATTTCAGGCCCCGCGACGTGGCCCTTCTCGACGCGCAGCGCACCAAGTGCCTCGACGCCGTAGGGCTTCAGGTCGAACGGCCTGCCGGCTTCGAGCAAGTGGCTCCAGAGCCGTTCACCGGCAGTTGCGCCGACATAGATTTCATAGGCACGTTCACCGGAATAGCTGAGGCGCAGGATGCGCAGCGCTCGACCTTTCCATTCGCCCTCTTGCGCGCCCATATGCGGCAGCGCTTCGTCGGAAATATCGAGCGACGAAAACGCCGCCGCCAGGATCGCGCGGCTCTTCGGTCCGGCGACCGACATCGCCGCCCATTCATCGCTCACCGAGGCGACGGCGACGCGCAGTTCCGGCCATGCGGTATCCAGCAGGAACTCCAGCCGCGACAGCACGTCGGCGGCCTTGGCGGTCGACGTGGTCATGAAGAACCGGTTTTCCGCCAGCCGCGTCGTGGTGCCGTCGTCGAAGACAATGCCGTCGTCGCGCAGCATGACGCCGTAGCGGGCACGGCCGACTTGCAGCTTGGCGAAGCCATTGGCGTAGACACGGTCGAGGAACGTGGCTGCGTCGGGACCTTGGAGGTCGATCTTGCCGAGGGTGGAGATGTCCATCAGGCCAGCGGCCTGGCGCACATTGCGCATTTCGGCGACGTAGGCCTCGTTCACATCGGCTCCGGACTGATTGTAAAACCAGGGCCGCATCCACACGCCGACTTCGAGCATGTCGGCGCCGTTCGCCAGATGCCAGTCGTGCATCGGCGTGCGGCGGAATGGCTTGAAATGATGGCCGGTGGCGCGGCCGGCAAGCGCACCGATGGCGACCGGCGTGAAGGGCGGGCGGAAGGTCGTGGTGCCGGTCTCGGGAACCGTTGAGCGACGCAGGGCGGCCATCGCCGAAAGCGCCGGGAAATTGCTGGTCTTGCCCTGGTCGGTACCCATGCCGAGCGTTGTGTAGCGTTTCAGGTGCTCAACCGATTCATAGCCTTCGCGATGGGCGAGTTCGATGTCCTTTGTCGTCACGTCCATCTGGAAATCGACAAAGGCTTTTCCGCGTTGGGCGGACGGGACGTCGCGAAGCATGGTCGTGACGGTTTCGCCCAGATCGAGCTTTGAAGGAGCTGGTGCCGGCGCCGATTTGCCACAGAAGGATGCCGCTTCGACGCCGACACGATGACCGTCCTCAATGGCATCGGCCGCCGCATAGTTTCCCATCATCGCGCCGGCGCCGAACCGGTTGGCTGGAAAGGCGCCTGGCACGAAGCCGTCGATGTCTTCGCGATATCGAGGCTTGATGCCCAGATGCGAAGTCAGGTGCACGGTCGGCGACCATCCGCCGGACATGCAGACCAGATCGCAAGCGGCCTCGAATTGGCCGTCCGGTCCGGCGAGTGTCGCGCCCCTGACGGCACGGCCGCCATGCAGGTCGACAATGCGCGTCGCGGCTCGCACCGTGATGCCGAGCCGTGCGGCTTCCGCGACAAGTGCTGCGGGCGGTGCGGCACGCGGATCGGCTACCGTCACCTCCGCGCCGGCTGCGGCGCAGTCGAAGGCGGTGCGCCAGGCGCCGTCATTGGCAGCAGTGACGATGATTTTCCTGCCCGGCAGAACGGCGAAGCGGTTGAGGTAGGTCCGGGCGGCCGAGGCAAGCATGACGCCGGGCCGGTCGTTATTCGCAAACACCATCGGACGCTCGATGGCGCCGGTGGCGAAAACGATCGAGCGGGCGCGAAGCATGGTGACTGTTTGCCGAGCTTCGCCGGTTCGCGGCGGGCCGACCTGGTCGCGTTGTTCGACCAGGCCTATGACATCGCCGTCATAGATGCCGAAAGCGCTGGTCCGCTTCATCAACGTGACGGTTTCGAAGCTCTTCAACTCGGCTTCGACCTGGTTCAGCCATGAGGCCGCCGTGCCGTCCGACCGTTCCGCCAGAAGCTGGCCGCCGAGCAGGAAATCCTGCTCGATCAGCGTGACCCGCGCGCCGGCCGCGGCGGCTGCCCGTGCCGCCGACAATCCGGCCGGACCACCACCGACAATTGTGATATCGGCAAAGGCATGACGGACGACGTAGCGATCGGGATCCGGCTCGGTGCCGGCTCTGCCGAGGCCGGCCGCCTTGCGGATGAAGTGCTCGTAGACCTTCCAGGCGCGCCGCGTCGGGCCCATGAAGGTCTTGTAGTAGAAGCCGGCCGAAAGAAACGGCGCGAACAGGCCATTGACGCTTTGCACGTCGAAGGCGAGCGACGGCCAGCGGTTCTGGCTTTCCGCGACCATGCCGTCGTCAAGTTCCAGTGTCGTCGCCGGCAGGTTCGGCTCGCGCCTGCCCGCTGTCCCCAGCGTGACCAGTGCGTTCGGCTCCTCAGGCCCGGCGGAAAGAATGCCGCGCGGACGATGATATTTGAAGCTGCGTCCGACCAGGGTGGCACCGTTGGCGAGCAGCGCGGATGCGAGCGTGTCACCACGATAGCCGGCCATCTTTTGGCCGTCGAAGCTGAATTCGACGGGATAAGAGCGGTCGATGCGACCGCCGCCTGGTAGCCGCTTGTTCTGGACGTTCATGCTTGCGATGTCCTGGCGAAGGTGACCGAAGAAACGACGTGGTTGCGCGTGTCGCGCTCGACCACCAGCCACTGGCGGCAGCCGATCACGTGCTGCCAGAATTCGCGGTGGAGGCCTGCCGGATTTTCCCGGACATAGACATAGGCATACCAGGCCTCCGGATCGGGATCGTCATGGGCCGGACGCCGGACGGAAGCATCGCCGCCATAGCGGAACTCGTCATGGTCGCGCGGACCGCAGCAAGGGCATTCGATGCGCAGCATTTTTTTCCCGCCTCCTATTGCAGCCAGGCGGAGGGACCGACGCCGGCTTCGTCCAGCGTATGGCCGGTCCGGAAACGGTCGAGCCCGTAGCCCGCGATCAACGGATGCGGCTTGCCGGTGGCGATCGTGTGGGCGAAGCACCAGCCGGAAGCCGGCGTCGCCTTGAAGCCGCCATAGCACCAGCCACCGTTGAGATAGAGGCCGTCGATCGGCGTCGGGCAGATGATCGGGCTGGCATCCGGGGTCATGTCCATCACGCCGCCCCAATGACGCAGCAGACGGATGCGCGAAATGCACGGCATCAAGGCGATCGCCGCCTCGGCCACCTCGCGCACGACGCCGAGATTGCCGCGCTGGGCGTAGGAATTGTAGCCGTCGAGATTGCCGCCGAAGACCAGTCCGCCCTTGTCCGACTGGCTGACATAGAAATGATCGGCGCCGTAGGCGACGACATGGTCGACCAGCGGCTTCAGCGGTTCGGTGACGAAGGCCTGCAGGACATGGCTTTCGATCGGCAGTTCAAGGCCGGCCTTGGCACCGAGCACGGATGTATGGCCGGCAACGGCGAGGCCGACCTTGCCGGCGCTGATCCGGCCTTTCGTCGTCTCGACGCCGACGATCCGTTCGCCATCGCGAATGAAGCCGGTCACCTCGCAGTTCTGGATGATGTCGATGCCATGGCGATCGGCGGCGCGCGCATAGCCCCAGGCGACGGCGTCGTGCCGCGCCGTGCCTGCACGGCCCTGGAAGATGGCGCCATGGATCGGAAAGCGGGCCGTGTCGGAAAAATCGAGATAAGGCACCAGCCGGCGCACGTCGTCACGATCGAGGATGTCGGCGTCGATACCGTTCAGCCGCATGATGTTGGCGCGGTGGCCGAAGCCGTCGAGCTGATCGGCCGAATGCGCGGTGACGAGCTGGCCGCGCTGCGAAAACATGACGTTGAAGTTCAGCGCGCGCGACATGCCCTCCCAGAGCTTCATTGAGAATTCGTAGAACTGGGTGTTGCCGTCGAGCAGGTAGTTGGAGCGGATGACGGTGGTGTTGCGGCCGACATTGCCGCCACCGATGTAGCCTTTTTCGAGCACGGCGACATTGCGGATGCCATGGTTTTCGGCGAGGTAGAAAGCGGTGGCGAGGCCGTGGCCGCCGCCGCCGATGACGATCACATCGTAGGACGGTTTGGGCTCCGCCGCCCGCCAGGCGCGCTGCCAGTTCTTCTGGCCGGACAGCGCATTGCGGAAAATCGAGAATGCCGAGTAGCGTGCCATGCGTAGGGAGGCCTATCGAACGATCGGGCCGGTCGGCGTGCGGGTCAGCACTTCGGCGCCCGCATCGGTCAACAGCACGGTGTTGGAGATGAAGTCATCGCCACGGCCGGTGCCCATCAGCCAGGACAGGATGTGGAAGCTCATCCCGGTCTCGATCTCGAGATCGGAATCGTGCCGCAGCCCGGTCACCGAATTGCCGCCGGTCCATGATGGCGGCTGGCCGGCGCCGACAAGATAGCCGCAGTGATGGCGGCGATAGTGGGCAAGGCCGGCCTCGTCGGCGACGGCCTGCCAGGCGGCGTAGACATCGCGCGCCTTGGCCCCGGGCCGCAGCGCCTTGACGACCGCGTCGAACGCCTTGGCGGTCACTTCAGCCATTGCGGCGTCTTCGTCGCTGATGTGGCCGATGCGAACGAGCCGGCCGAGCGGCGCGTGGTAGCGCGAGATGCAGCCGGACAGTTCGACGAAGACCGGCTCGCCCGTGCGATAGATTCCGTCGCCCCAGGTCGTATGCTCCTCGCCAAGCCGCGCGGCCGGGCGGATAAACGGGCCGAAGCCCGGCGCATGGCCACCGGCGCGGATCATCGCCGAAACACATTGGGCGGCGACCTCCTGCTCGGTGGCACCGTCCGAGATCGCCGCGATCGCGGCCCCGGCGGCGGCGTCGGTTACCTTTGCGGCTTGCCGCATCAGGGCCTGTTCCTCGGCGCTCTTCACCCGCCGCATCCTGTCGACCAGACCGGAGACGTCGCTCCATCTGGCATCCACCTGCGTCTGCAGCGCCACGGCAAGCCCGTGGCTGAGCCCCGCCGTCCAGTATTCGAGACCGATCCGCTTACCGGACAAGCCGAGTTCCGCCAGCACCCGCGCGGCAAGATCCGCCGCCGTCTCACTGTCGGAATGGCCGCGGAACTCCGCCGCCGTCACCTGCTTCTCGATCGTCACCCTTTCCATCGAACGGGTAACCAGAACGGGCTTGCCTTCGAGCGGGACGATCAGCAGGTGAGGGGCAAAATATCCCCAGTGATCGAGCCCGGTGAGGTAGAAGACGTTCTCCGGCGAAGCGAAGACCGCCGCGTCGAGTTCGCGCTCGGCCAGTGCCGCACGGATCCTTGCAAGACGGCCGGCGATTTCGGCTTCGGAAAAGGGATTGCGGTCCATCAGGCGTCCTCGTGCTTGCTGCTGCCGGCTTCGTTGCGGGCGGGGTCTCTCAACAGGTCCGGCTTCCCGCGCGCCATGGTCAGTCGATGACGATGAGTTCGCGCGCCACGTCGCAGAGGCGTTCCCCGCCGCGATCCGTGACGACGAAGGATTCCGAGATGGCGATGCCGAAATCGTCGAGCCAAACGCCGGCCATGAAGTGGAAGCACATGCCGGATTGCATTTCGGTGGTGTCGCCAGGACGAAGGCTTGCGGTGCGTTCGCCCCAATCGGGCGGGTATGCCAGCCCGACCGGATAGCCGACGCGGCTTTCTTTCTTCAGCCCGTTCTTGCGCAAGACAGCCTGCCACGCCGCTTCCACTTCTTCGGCGCTGTTGCCGGGCCGGGCCTTTTCGAGACCGGCGTCGACGCCCTCGACGATTGCCCTGGCCATATCGAGCATGGCCGCTGGCGGCTTGCCGAAATGCACGGTGCGCGTCAGCGCCGCGTGATAGCGGCGGCGCACGCCGGCAATCTCCAGGATCGCAAGTCCACTGTCCGGCAGCGGCGCGTCGGACCAGGTCAGATGCGGCGTGCTGGTGCCCTCGCCAACGGGCATCAGCGGACAGATCGCGGCATAGTCGCCGCCGGCTCCGGGCACGCCCATGATCTGCGCGTGATAGATCTCGGCGATGACGTGGTTCTGGGGGACGCCGGGCCGCATCTTGTCGATGGCGCGGTTCATGGCATGGGTGCAGATCGCACCGGCCTCGCGGATCAGCGCCAGTTCGGCTTCGGATTTGACCAGCCGCGCCCAATTGACGAGATCGTGGTTGTTGGCGAAGTGCGCGTCGGGCAATCCTTGGGTGAGATGGGCGTGGCAGCGCGCGGTGTAGTAATGCGCGTCCATCTCGACACCGATGCGAGCGGTTCCCCAGCCGCGCGAGCGGATCAGATGGGCGAGCTCGTCATAGGGATGTTCGACGGGCTGCTGCACCAGCCGTTCCGAGAACGGCACGATGTTTTTCTCCGGTAGGCCAGTGGTCAGGCGCGCGCTGCGGGCATCTTGAGCCCTGCCGAACCAGATCGGCCGGTCCTCCTCCAGATGGATGAGCACGCACTGCGGAACATAAAACGACCATCCGTCATAGCCGGTCAGCCAGCACATGTTGGCGGGATCCTGACAGACGATGAGGTCGAAGCCGGCCTGTTCCATGCGTGCCTTCACGCCAGCCAGGCGCTGCGCATATTCCGCCTGCGTGAATGCCCCGAAATGGTTCGTGCTCGCCACCTGAATGCCCTGCCTCCTGGATATGCCTTGCGATGGGCAAAATTGCCTAAATTGTGCACAACTTGATAGGAGCTTGTTGTATGAATGTCGAATTTTCAAAGGTGTCCGTGTCTTGGCTTGCACAATGTCTAGGGCAGTTGTATACGTCTGGTCAAGCGCGTTTCAACCTCGAAGAAGGCCGCGACGCTGGGAACCATCATCAGTTGTTCAATGGGAGAAAAGCATGTTCAATTCATCGATCTCGCGCCGTATCGTCGTGAAGGCGGCGGCCTGTCTTGCTCTCGCCGCCACGTCACTGACGTCGCTGCCCGCTCACGCGGAAACCACCCTGGAGCGGGCCAAGAAGGACGGCTATATTCGCGTCGGCTTCGCTAATGAGGCGCCGTTCGGCTATGCCACGCCAGATGGCAAGCTGACTGGCGAGGCGCCCGAAGTCGCCAAGGCGGTGCTCGCCAAGATGGGCATCAAGCAGGTCGACGGCGTGCTGACCGAGTTCGGCTCGCTCATTCCTGGTCTCAAGGCCGGGCGCTTCGACATCATCGCCGCCGGCATGTTCATCACTCCCAAGCGCTGCGCCGAGATCAACTACTCCGAGCCTTCTTACGGCATCGGCGAGGCCTTGCTGGTGGCAAAGGGCAATCCGAAGGCCGTGAAGGACTTTTCGAGCTTCAAGGACAATCCCGATCTCAAGCTCGCCGTGATGGCCGGAGCGGTCGAGGGCGGCTTTGCCAAGGATGCCGGTGTCGCGGCAGGGCAGATTGTTTCCCTGCCTGACCAGTCCAGCCTCGTCGCCGCCGTCCAGTCGGGCCGTGCCGACGCCGCTGCGCTAACCGCCCTGTCTATCGCCGACATGGCCAAGAAGGCCGACGGCGTGGAATCGACGAAACCATTCGGCGAAGTTGCCGGCAAGTCGGTGAAGGGCCACGGTGGCTTCGGCTTCCGCAAGGAAGACACCGATCTGCAAGAGGCATTTAACGCCGAGCTGAAGAAATTCCTTGGCTCGCCGGAGCATATCGCACTCGTCGAGCCGCTCGGCTTCGGCAAGGACTACCTGCCGAACAAGACCACCGCCGAGCTCTGCGCCGGGAAATAGGGTCCCAACTGCTGGGCGGCGCGAAGGCGCCGCCTCTTTTTCGGAGAGGCAGATGGGAATTGGCACGCTTGTAGCGATGCTGGCGATTGCACTCACGGTCATCGGCGTCCTGGCGACACAGCAGGCCTACAGCCTGTTTCTACCCGGCTTGCTGCAGGGCGCGGTCTTGACGATCGAGATCGCCATCCTCGGCAGCCTGCTCGCGATTATCATGGGTGTGCTTGCCGCGCTCGCCCGGCTCTACGGTCCGGCACCACTCCGATGGCTGGCAACGGTCTATGTCGAGATCTTCCGCGGCACCTCGGCGTTGGTGCAACTGTTCTGGCTGTTTTTCGTGCTGCCGCAATTCGGCGTCACGCTCGCCCCATTCCCGGTCGCCGTGCTGGCGCTTGGGCTGAACGTCGGCGCTTATGGATCGGAGGTCGTACGCGGCGCGATCCTGTCTGTCGCTCGCGGCCAGTGGGAGGGATGCACGGCGCTGAATATGAGCCGCGCCCAGATGCTGCGGCGAGTGATCCTGCCGCAAGCTTTTGTCGCCATGATCCCGCCCTGGGGCAATCTGTTCATCGAGCTTCTCAAATCGACGTCGCTGGTCTCTCTGATCACGCTCTCGGATCTCGCCTTCAAGGCGCAGCAGATGAACCAGAATACGTTCAAGACCATTCCGATCTTCACCCTCGTCCTGCTGATGTATCTCGTCATGTCGCTGGTCCTCACCATCGGCATGCGGCTGCTCGAAAGGCGGGCGTCGGCTGGTCTGGCGCGGGGGAAGGCAGCATGATCTGGGACTGGAACTTCACCCTCGAAATCCTGCCGGTGCTGGCGCACGCGGCAGTCGTCTCGATCGAGGCGACGCTGATCGGCTTCGTGCTTGCCGCCACCCTTGGCCTGGTGCTGGCGGTCGTGCGCATCGCCGTACCGCGGACCGGCTGGACGATCTCGGTTCTGGTTGAGCTGATCCGCTCGACTCCACTGCTCATCCAGATATTTTTTATCTACTTCGTCTTCCCGAAATTCGGCCTCGTGCTCGACGCCTTCACCGCCGGCGTGCTTGCCATCGGCATCCACTACGCCGCCTATTGTTCCGAGGTCTATCGCGCCGGTTTCGACAACATCCACCGCGGTCAGTGGGAAGCCTCGATCGCGCTCAATCTGTCGGCCTGGACGACGTTTCGCGACATCATCATCCCGCAGGCGGTTCCACCGATCGTTCCGGCACTCGGCAACTATCTCGTCGCCTTGTTCAAGGAGACGCCCTTGCTTTCCGCGATCGCCGTGATGGAGCTGATGCAGACGGCCAAGATCATCGGCTCGGAAACCTTCCGCTACACCGAGCCGATCACGTTGGTCGGCCTGTTCTTCCTTGCCATGAGCCTGGTTTCAGCCGCGCTGATCCGGACTCTCGAACGCTTGCTCAACCAGAGGGCCACGCGATGACGGAACAACCGATGGTCCGTTTTGACAATGTGTCGAAACGCTATGGCACACTGACCGTCCTCGACGGGCTCAATCTTGAAATCGCGCGCGGTGAAAAGGTCTCCATCATTGGCCCTTCCGGCTCCGGCAAGACGACGGTGCTGCGCATGCTGATGACGCTGGAAACAATCAACGACGGCGTCATCTGGGTCGAAGGCGAGCCGCTGACCCATATGAAGAAGAACGGCATGCTCGTTCCCGCCGACCTTGCCCATATTCGCCGCATCAGGGCGAAGATCGGCATGGTGTTCCAATCCTTCAACCTATTCCCGCACATGACGGCGATGGCCAATTGCATCGAGGCGCCGATGACGGTGCTTGGCATGAAACGCGCGGATGCGGAGGCGCGGGCGGCCGAATTGCTGGAACTGGTGGGACTGGCTCAGAAGAAGGACCATTACCCGTCACAGCTGTCCGGTGGCCAGCAGCAACGCGTTGCCATCGCCAGGGCGCTGGCCATGCGGCCCAAGATCATGCTGTTCGACGAGGTGACGTCGGCGCTCGACCCGGAGCTTGTCGGCGAAGTGCTGCAGGTGATAAGGCAGATCGGGCGCGAGCACGATCTGACCATGCTGATGGTTACCCATCAGATGGGCTTCGCCAAGGAGTTTTCCGATCGCGTTTGCTTCTTCTACCAAGGCAAGATCTGTGAACAGGGGCCGCCAAACGAGCTATTCGGGGCGCCCAAAAATGAGCGGACACGGCAGTTTCTGCACGCTGTCCTGGAGGCTGGATGACGCTTGAAACGGATGCCGCGCCCACAGCCGTGACCCCGCGCCCGCTCTCGGCCCGGGAGCGGTTCGAGCGTATCTACCGGATCTTGCGCGACCGCATCTGCCTGCTGGACTATGCTCCGGGAAGCCGTCTCTCCGAGGAAGAACTCGCACAGGAATTCGAGATCAGCCGGACGCCGGTTCGGCGCGTGCTGGCGCGGCTCGAATCCGAAGGTCTTGTTCAATCTGTCCATGGCGTCGGCACGATCGTCACGGACGTCGATATCGAGGAACTCCAACAGGTCTATCATCTGAGGCTGGAGCTGGCGCTTCTGGTCGGCAAGCTGTCGCCGATCCCGCGCAAGCCGGAAGACCTCGATCGGATAAGAGCGCTTATCGCACGCTGTGACTCCGATATCCTCAACCCCGACCAGCGCGCTTTCTTGCGCCTTAACATGGATTTTTTCTACGAACTCACCGCGATGACCGGCAACCAGCCGCTGCGCGAGATCAGCGAGCGCCTGTATTTTCAGGTCGCGCGGGTCGTCCTGAAGATGATGCCGCAATTGGGCCTTGTCGAAGAATTCACTGCCTTCCGCCGGGAGATGGAGGAAGTCCTTGCCGCCGCGGAGATCGGAGACTGGGAATCGATCGGCCATATAAGGCGCGCCCATATCTCGATGAGCTTCCGCCGCATGATGCGTCACGCCGACGAGGCCACCGATTTCGACAATGGCATGTGATCTGCGGCATGTGATCCGCGCACCGGTCAGCGGTCGATCTCGCCGAACACGATATCAAGGGATCCGATGATTGCGGCGACATCGGCGATCATGTGCCCTCGCGACAGGAAATCCATCGCCTGCAGATGGGCGAAGGAAGGCGCGCGTATCTTGCATCGATAGGGAACGTTGCTTCCGTTCGAAACCAGATAGACGCCGAACTCGCCCTTCGGAGCCTCGACTGCCGCATAAACCTCGCCGGCGGGCACACGATGCCCTTCCGTGTAGAGTTTGAAATGCTGGATTGTCGCTTCCATCGAACGTTTCATCTTGGCACGTGGCGGCGGCGTGATCTTGTGGTTGGGGATCGCTACCGGCCCCTGGCCTTCCGGCGAGCGCAACTTTTCCAGGCATTGCTTCATGATCCGGACTGACTGGCGCATCTCCTCCATGCGAACCAGGTACCGATCGTAACAGTCTCCATTCTTCCCGACCGGTATGTCGAAATCCATCTCGGGATAGCATTCGTATGGCTGTGCCTTGCGCAGGTCCCACGGCGCTCCCGATCCGCGCACCATCACGCCGGAGAAGCCCCATGCCCAGGCGTCATCAAGCCCAATCGCGCCGACATCGACGTTGCGTTGCTTGAAAATGCGGCTGTTGGTGAGCAGGTCGTCGAGATTGTCGCAGACCTTCAGGAACGGGTCGCAGAAATTCCAGATATCATCGAGAAGCTCGGAAGGCAGGTCCTGGTGCACGCCGCCGATCCTGAAATAATTCGCATGCATGCGGGCGCCCGAGGCGCGCTCGTAGAAGACCATCAACTTCTCACGCTCCGCGAAACCCCAAAGCGGCGGGGTCAGTGCGCCGATGTCCATGGCCTGGGTCGTGACGTTGAGGAGATGCGACAAAAGCCGGCCGATTTCGCAAAAGAGGACACGGATAAGTTGCCCACGCCTTGGCACCGATATTTCGAGCAATTTCTCGGCGGCGAGGCAGAAGGCATGCTCCTGATTCATCGGTGCGACGTAGTCTAGCCGGTCGAAATAGGGCAGGGCCTGCAGATAGTTCTTGTACTCTATGAGCTTTTCCGTGCCGCGATGGAGCAGGCCGATGTGCGGATCGGCTCGGTCGACGATCTCACCATCCAGCTCCAGCACCAAACGCAGGACCCCGTGGGCCGACGGATGCTGCGGTCCGAAATTGATGGTGAAGTTGCGAACAGCGGCTTCGGCCATGGGCTCTCCGCGACATCTGCGTTTCGTTGCTTCACGGCCGTATGTTCGGATGGCCGATCAAGTCGTCGTCTGGATGATCAGCGTCAACGTGCCATCACCATCGATGTTGGCGGCCACGACCTGTGAAGAGTTGAGCCCGTTCGCCCTCAGCGCCAATGTTGCCTGAGGCGATGCATCGATGGAGTTCTGCAGACGCAGCAGATCTTCCGCACTGGTCTGGGTGATCACGGCTTCCGCCTGTGCCTTGATTTCCGCGGGTAGATCCTCGACGGCGACGATGGCAACATCGGTGAAATTCTCGTTAGGCGCCCCTTGCTCGGGCGGTATCTGGTCCGGCAGGGGTGTCAGCTGTGGACCCTGCGGGTCGATGGTTTGCCCGTAGAGAGGCTGTGTGATGACCGCACCGGCAAGCGCGGCGACTATCGTCAACATTCGCATGGTCGTTCCTTGCATTTCTTTCGAAACGTCGAAGACAACCCTTGTGCCGAGCGATGGTTCCGTAAGCACGATGACCGCCGGGCAATTTCAATCGTTTCCCTTTGCCGCCGTAGCCGCTCTTACCATCGATAACTACGAAGCTATCGAGGTCCAGGAGATGCTGAAGGCAGGCCCGATGCTCTCAAGCAGGTTTCCGCGACCGGAGGGACAGCGCCCCATGCCTTTTTGCGAGATACGGATCCGGAAATTGACGATCTCCAGCCGATCGACAATGGATTTTCACTGTCGGCCGGCACCACTCCGTACGAAATCGACAATTGGCTACGGTGTGAAAATGCGCAATCATCGCAAGATGGGACGCCGGTTGGACGACAAACTCGATTGCAAGGCTTGCGGAACGATCCAGATGGACATTCCCGACGACGCCAAGGAGTCGACGCCAATCCATTGCAGCAATTGCGGTGCCTTCCTCGGCGAATGGGGCGAATTGCAGGACGATTTCTACCGCCAGGCTCGCGGCACCGAAGCATTCGACCTGCGCGACGGGAACATTATCAAGAAGTAGGACGCGATAAATGCAATCTCCGAACAGCTGCGGGGTTGCTGCGTCGGTGTCGGCCGAGCGCACCTGTTCGGCCATGGCCTCGGTGTCGGCTAGCTGACATCGATGATGACCATCAGCCCGCCGCCGCCCTTTTGCTCGACGTTATTGTTCGTCGTGTGATGCGGAATGTGGCAGTGAATCAGCCACTTGCCGGGCCGCTGTGCCTTCCAGACGACGTCATAACGCTGCCCAGGCCCAACATTGATCGTATCGGCCAGGAAGCGCGCCGACGGGGCAAGGATCTCGCCGTCGCGGGCGACGACCTCGAAGGGTCCGCCATGGATATGCATCGGGTGGATAAAGCCATTGTTGGTGCCGATGAAACGCACTTTCAGCGTCTCGCCGAGCTTCATATGAATCGTATCGGTTGAAGGATACGCTTTGCCGTTGATGGTGAAGAAGTTCGGCATGCCGCCGTCCATCGGCATCGCCGGATAGGTCAGGCCCTCGCGCACCAGCCATTCCTGGAGCTCGATCACATAGTCGTGGTCGGCCTGGACCTCGTCGGCGGGATTGGCGGGGTCGATGATCAGCGCGCCGTAGAGGCCGAGCGCCTGGGTGCGGTCGGGCTTGGCGTGCGGATGATAGAAATAGGTCCCGTGCTGGGTGGCGGTGAACTCATAGGAGTAGGATTGTCCGGGCTCGATCGGCGCTTGGGTAATGTCGGCGGGTCCGTCCATCTGGTTCGGCAGGATCATGCCGTGCCAATGCACCGTCGTTTCGTCCGGCAGATCGTTGGTGACATTGATGCGGACCCTGTCGCCTTGGCGGATGTGGATGCGCGGCCCGGGAATCTGTCCGTTGTAGGCATAGGCATCGACCGCGACGTTGGGCAGTATCCGCCAACGGATCACCGACGGCCTGAGTTCGAACACCTTGATGCCGTTCTCCAGGCGAAACGGCAATTCCCGGTCGCCTCTGGCGGCGAGATCGTAGGACGCCGTCACCCGACGCGGATCGGCTGCCGCCATGTCACGCATTGCCTCGGCCGGGGTATCACGGTCCATGATCATGCCTTGCGGCATGATTACCCCGCCGACATCACGGGCCGACAGCGTCAGGTTCAGCCAGTTCGCCGGTGCGGCCATGCCGATCGCCAGCGCAGTCACGGATACGATGCCGAGTGCCGAGACCTGTGGCGTCGTGGCGTCCGTCTTCATCTGGTGGCCACTGCTTTTGCCCCTGTGGGAGGTGTCGTTGTGGCTTGTTCCGTGCCGTTGGTGCGCGGATTGCTCTCGGCTGCTCGTTCCGGTGGTCCGCGGGCGCTGCGTCATCAATCCATGCTTCAGTCCGCGCGCCACCAGCCAGACATTGGCGGGGTAGGCGAGTGTGAAGCCGGCAATGACGCCGATCGACATCACGCCCCAGAATAGAAGTTCCGTTGGCTCCATCGCCCGCATGTCGCGCCCCATCATCAGGAAGCTCATCACAGGCGCCATACCCGCCATCATGAAGTTCATCGAGATGAACTCCGGCAGGAAGCTTTTGCGCACGTTCTCCCAATAGGTGCCGCCCATCATCGACTTCATGAACAGCGACTGAAAGATGAACAGACCGAAGGCGAAGCCGGAAACATATTCGACAATGAGGTCGAGCCACATAGGAAGTCCGAGCGTCGCCGTGACGACGGCGGCGAGGATGATGCCTGTAGCATCTCCGGCAACGCAGTGAATGGTCGAGCCGACGCCTTGCTTCCACAGCGGCCTGGTGAAGTCCTCGTGCTCGCCCTGTCGCGGCTCCTTGTCGGCCAGCACATACAGCAGCAGGCCGATTGGACCCATGTAGAGGGTCACCAGGATGAATCCCCATTTCATCACCACCGGTTCGGGATTGTTGCGGTACTGATCAATGCCGACATAGAGCGTCGAGGCAGCGGCAAGAGTGAACCAGGCAACAAGAAAATAGTCGATCGGCTGGACGAACATGGGCAGAACCTGATTCTGGATCCGTGGCTGGTAATAACCCCTGTTTTCCATGAACGCGGCCGGCGGGTTTACGATCCAGCCAGTGAATTTGGCAATGACGAATTCTGTCAGGCTTCCGCTCTTGTCGGAGCATCGCCGCGCGATAATTCCCCTGAAGGGGTGGGCGCTTCTCCCTTTGAAACAGGAGCCGACCATGAAACACCAGACACTCGACCAACTGCATGCCGTCGCCGTCATCGAACCCTCGGCTGCATATTCGGCAATGACACGCAACCAGCGCATCGCGCGCTGGGCTGAACTTCTCGAGCGGAATCCCGAGCGACTCCTCGCGGCGTTTTCCGGCACCGAACATCTGCACCCGGAAGCACGCGCCACGGTGCATGGCGAGGGGTCGGCAGTTGCCGTTGCCTTCGAAGACACGGTGCTGCGCGCATCAGGCCTAAGGGATGACACCTATGGCGAGGCCAAGCGCTTCTTCGAACTGAATGACTGGCAACTGCACGACATCGTCTGCGACTGTCACGTAGGCGCTACCATGAAAGCAGGGTGGGCCGCCGCCCGGGTCCGCGCAATGATCGGCGGAAACAGGTTTCTCGCGTGGTTGAAGCAAAGGATCATGCACTGAGCGAGAGTTGGGAATCGTCGCGTGCCCGCAGCCGCGCGATTCCCGACCGCCCCATTTCCGGATCAGCGCCTGTCCTGGCGATACAGCCGGTCGGTTGCGCGGTCACGTTCCCTGCTTTCGGCGGGGCCGGGGCGGCGGCGTGTCAGCACGACATAGGCCATCAGCAGGATCAGCAACAGTGGCCCGCCGGCCACGACAATCAAACATGACACATCTCCTTTCCCGAACAAACGGGAAGGAGAAGAACTGTTCCGTTCACGCCGACATCGACCACGCGATCCGGGTTCCTTCCACTGGCTTCATGCAACCCATCAAATCCGTTCGTATGTTCCGACGAGTTCTGCTTGCTCGATCAGATGTTTTTGCGCTTCCTGCCAGATACGCTGGATGCCGGCGCTTGCCGGGATAGCAAGGTTTGGCGTGTCGAGCGCGGCCAGCTTGAAATGATAGTGATGGACGCCGTGTCCGACCGGCGGTTCAGGGCCGTCATAATAGGCATTGCCGAAATCGTTCGTCGCCTGCCTGAGGGCCTGCGGACCCGGCTTGCCGCTTGCCGCTTCGGGAAGTTCCTGGGTGTCGGGGGACATGTTGAACACCGCCCAATGGCCGAACGTTCCGCTCGGTGCATCCGGATCCTGGACGATGAGAACAAGGCTTCTCGTATCATTCGGGACCCCCGACCACTTCAGCGGCGGAGATACGTTTTTGCCATCCCGCGTATATCTTTCGGGGATTTTTGCGCCTTCGGCAAAGGCGGAACTGCTGAGCGTGAGTGGCATGAGTTGCTCCTTCGGAAGACAATTGCTACGCGGATATCGGCGCATGGGGCCGACCTCAACGACCTCCCCGATGCTTGTTGTGAGAGCTTTCCTGGTTCTCTCCGCGGATGATGTTCCGATCATCGGGGTCGGCAATATCCCTCAGCTTGGGCCTGAGGTTGTCCTGCCGCGAGGCTGCGCGCTCAGCGTCGCTCTTTCCCAGCTCCGTCTTCGCGTCGAAGTCCTTGCCGGCATTCTTCGTATTCTCGCGCTTTTCGATTACGCGAAGGCTTTGCTCGTGGGTTTTGTTTCCGGCCATCGATAGCCTCCTTTCTCGTGCGGTTCGGGCGCTACTTGTTCGTCCGTATTTTCTGCCTTGGATTGATTCCGCCGGCGGCCGTCGTGTCGTTCTCGACGTCGCCCTCGATAGTGTTTTCGCCTTCAAGGTAGAGCTCATCGCCTTCCTTGATCGTGCCCTTGGAGGTTCCGATGCCCGGATTGTTCACCAGGTCGGCATCGCTCGGCTTTTTCCACTTTGGATGTTTGCTTGTGCTCATGAGACAACTCCTTCGAGGGTTCCGGTTTCAAAACCCAAGGCCGGCCGAAATGTTCCGAGCCATTCGCTGTTCGCCGACGGCTAAAGTCCGAACGGATAGGTGTCGGGAACGCCAGCTCTTGCATGCTCCGGGCCAAGCGGAGTTACCGCGGTGGTTTTGTCGAACCACACGAAGGCGTCGAATTGCTGGGGTAGGGAAACGTCGGCATAATGGCTGCGCAATTCGGTTTCCGGCCGATAGATCACCCCGATGAAGCGTTCCAGCCTGCGTTCCAGGAGCCGCTCGCGCAGCGCCTCGTCGCGCTTCAGGTCGAGCAGAAAACGCGGAACGCGGCAGTCATGGCAAAGCCGCTCGTAGCTGTCGGCGTGTGAAGGCCGCACCTGCTTCACCCTCATCTCGCCGTCCCAGTCGGAGGCGGCGGCCACGGTGCCGGAATGCGTCCCCAGACCGATCAGGGCTGCCCTGTCGCCGAACCGTTGCCGGCAAAGCTGGCCGATATTCAGTTCGTCCCGGACGACGCCCATTTCGGTATAACGGGCATCTCCGATATGGGAATTGTGCGCCCAAACAACCGCCTTGGAATTCGGTCCGTTGGCGTCCAGCAGATGTTCCAGCGTTTCGAACATATGCGTGTCACGCAGGTTCCAGGATTGCGCGCCACCATAGTACATGATCCGGTAATAACGTTCGGCGGAGGCTATCAGCCGGGCGTTCTGAGCGGCATCGAGAAAGTCGCTGCCGTCCCGTCGGGCATAGTCCAGTTGCCTGGCGAGCAGGTCTCGACATTGTTCGAGAACCGCCTGCTCGCATTCCCGGTAGCCAGAGGTCAGCGCCGCACGGCCGTAGGTGGACGGTTCGTTTTGCCACGGGGTCAGGCAGCCATAGCGCTCGCGCGCGATCTTCGCTGCCTGCGGATCAACCCGGTCAAGATATTCGAGAACCGCGGCTATGGACCCGCTCATATTGTAGATGTCGAGACCGTAGAATCCTGCTTGCCTGGATGGCTCGAGCTTTTCGTTGTGGTCGCGCATCCAGCCGGTGAAGGCCGCAACGTCGGTGTTGCGCCACATCCAGGTCGGGAACCGCTGGAATGGCGCGCTGACACCGGCTCGTGGCTCGCGATGACGAACATAGCGGTCGATGGCCGCGGCATCGGGCCAATCGGCTTCGACCGCAACAATTGTGAAACCGTGCTTGTCGACGAGCCGGCGGGTGATCGCCGCGCGCGCCTTGTAGAACTCCGACGTGCCATGGCTTGCTTCGCCAAGCAGAACGACGCGCCGGTCGGCGAACCGATCGAACAATTCGCCGAAGGCGGGGTCGTCGAAATCCGGAAGCGGCTCGGCCGCCATTGCGATCATATCGGGCAGACTGGCGGGATGCGGATGCCGGAGCGGACGACCGACCTCGACGATTTCGCCACTCTCGGGCCAGCCTTGCTCGCCGATGAGAGGGACGAACCGCACGCCGCCGAAATCCTCCTCGCTGTAGGCTGCAGCGCCCGTTCGGGTGACCTTGAGCAGGCGTTGCGAATTCAGATCGTCACCGACCGGAATGACGAGCCTGCCGCCGACATCCAGTTGTTCCTGCAGGGCGAGCGGCGCGCCGGGTCCGCTGGCCGTCACCACGATGGCGTCGTAGGGCGCTGCCTCCGGCCAGCCCTTGGTGCCGTCGCCGGTCCTGACCGCGATGTTCTCGTAGCCAAGTCTCTCAAACCGACGCTTCGCGGTTTCGGCCAATCCGGGATGACGCTCGATCGTGTAGACCTGTTCGACGATCCGGCTCATCACGGCCGCCGCATAGCCGGAGCCGGTGCCAATCTCCAGTACGTGGTCACCAGCCTTGACGTCCGCCAGCTCGATCATGAGCGCGACGATGTAGGGTTGCGATATCGTCTGTCCATCAGCGATGGGCAGTGGTCCGTCCTCATAAGCGAATTCTTCGAAGCCGGGATCGACGAAAGCCTCGCGCGGAACTTCCCGCATGGCCTGCAGGATCTCGCGACTGCGGATGCCACGCCGGGCGAGATGAACATTGACCATCCGGTCGCGAGCACTGGGAAGATCGAGCATTTTCAGCTCCCTTGGCGGCCGCTTGTCCGCGATTGTTCAAGGATATCCTTCGTCTTTAGCCGGTGAGCCACGTCCTCTGCCTTCAGCGGCTCTCCCGGCTCATGCCTCTAACCGCTGGAGGGCCTCAAAGTTCCTTCCGTATTTGCAGGACAAGTCCACCTGACCCGCTGGAGACGCCGACTGGTTCTTGCTTGCCCAAGCGTCGCCTCGGCATTGCTTCGAGCGCCATCGCCAATTTGGGCTTGCTCAGGCGCGAAGTCGCTCCAGTTATCTCCAGCGAACCGATGCTGGAAAACCGATGCTGGAGACTGGGCGATGAACGACAAGGCTGCCGCGACGACGCAGGCGATCAGCCTCGAACGGATCGATCTCATGAACCGCTACTGGAGCGCCGCGAATTACATCTCGGTTGGCCAGATTTATCTGCTCGACAATCCGCTGCTGCGCCAACCCTTGAAAGCCGAACACGTCAAGCCTCGGCTGCTCGGCCATTGGGGTACGACGCCGGGCCTCAATTTCCTCTATTTGCATCTGAATCGAATTATCCGTGAGCGTGATCTCGATGTGCTGTTTATCTGCGGTCCAGGACATGGCGGTCCGGCAATGGTCGCCAATACATGGCTAGAGGGCACCTATGGGGAGATCTACCCCGATATCGGCCAAGGCGAAGACGGACTGAGAAAACTGTTCCGCCAATTTTCCTTTCCAGGCGGGGTGCCAAGTCATGTGGCGCCCGAAACGCCCGGCTCCATTCATGAGGGCGGCGAACTCGGATATGCCCTGGTCCATGCTTTCGGCGCGGCGTTCGACAATCCGGATCTGGTGGTTGCCTGCGTGGTTGGCGACGGCGAGGCCGAAACCGGTCCGCTCGCGGCAGCTTGGCATTCCAACAAGTTCCTGAACCCAGCCTCGGACGGCGCGGTGCTGCCAATCCTTCATCTCAATGGCTACAAGATCGCCAACCCGACGATCCTCGGCCGCATGGATGACCAGGAGCTGCGCAACCTCTTCACCGGCTACGGCTACGAACCGTTCTTTGTCGAAGGCCATGAGCCGGTCGCCATGCACCAGGCGATGGCCAAGACGCTCGACAGTGTGCTCGATCGGATCCGTTCCATCCAGGAACAGGCGCGAGGTCCGGGATGGCGTGGCGAACGTCCGCAGTGGCCGATGATCGTCCTGCGCAGCCCCAAGGGCTGGACTGGGCCGAAGGAGGTCGATGGCGAAAAAGTCGAGGGTTTCTGGCGCTCGCACCAAGTGCCGGTATCGAATGCCCGCGGCAATGAAGAGCACCGCAAGATCCTCGAGACCTGGATGCGAAGCTACGAACCGGAAAAACTGTTCGATAAGGATGGACATCTGCTGCCCGAACTCGCGGCCCTTGCCCCAACTGGAACAAAGCGCATGGGCGCAACTCCGTATGCGAATGGCGGGTTGTTGAAGCGCGACCTGGCGCTGCCGGACTGGAAAAGCCTGGCGCTCGAAGTGCCTCGGCCCGGAGGCGTCATTGCCGAGGCGACACGGATTTGTGGTGGCTATCTTCGCGAGGTCTTTCGCCTTAACGCCAAAGCGCGGAATTTCCGGCTGATGGGACCGGACGAGACGTCTTCCAATCGCCTTGACGATGTGTTCGAGGTCACGGAACGGATCTGGATGGAACGCATCGAACCGTACGACGTCCATCTTTCCCGCGACGGCCGTGTCATGGAAGTGCTCAGCGAGCATCTTTGCCAGGGTTGGCTGGAAGGCTATCTGCTGACCGGCCGCCACGGTCTGTTCTCATGTTACGAGGCGTTCATTCACATCGTCGACTCTATGGTCAACCAGCACGCGAAATGGTTGAAGACCTCTGGCGAGCTCGCCTGGCGCAAGCCGATCGCTTCACTCAATTACCTGCTGACCTCTCATGTCTGGCGCCAGGATCACAATGGCTTCAGTCATCAGGACCCGGGCTTCGCCGACTTTGTCGCCAACAAGAAGGCCGACACGGTCAGGCTCTATTTCCCGCCGGATGCCAACACGCTGCTGTGGATCACCGACCATTGCCTGAGGACCTACAACCGCATCAACGTCATCACCGCCGGCAAGCAGCCGACGCCGCAGTGGCTGTCCATCGAAGACGCTGAAGCGCACTGCAAGGCCGGTGCGGGCATCTGGGAATGGGCCGGCACGGTTTCACAAGGCGAGGAGCCGGATGTGGTCCTCGCCTGTGCCGGCGATGTGCCGGCGCTGGAGACGCTGGCCGCGACGGACATTCTTCGCTCTGCAATCCCCGACCTGAAAATCCGCGTCGTCAACGTTGTCGACCTGATGACGTTGCAGTCGAATACCGAGCATCCGCACGGCCTCACCGACCAGGCTTTCGACGCGCTGTTCACGAAAACAAGGCCGGTGATTTTTGCCTACCACGGCTATCCCTATCTCATCCACCGCCTTACCTACCGTCGTGCCAATCATGACAACATGCATGTGCACGGCTTTCGCGAGGAGGGCACCACGACGACGCCATTCGACATGGTGGTGCTCAACGAACTCGATCGCTACCACCTCGCACTTGCCGCGATCGCACGCGTGCCGGGCTTGGCCGAAAGAGCGGAAAGCCTCGCCGGCGAACTGCGCGGCAGACTGGCCAAGCACAAGGCCTATGTCCGCGAGCACGGCGAAGACATGCCCGAGATCCAGAAATGGACTTGGCCGGCTCCGAACGGGGCAAAGGCTGGTCGATGAGGCAGTCGATCCTGGCGCTGAATGCCGGCTCGTCCAGCGTCAAGTTCGCGCTATACGATCTAGGCTCGTCGGATGGCCAGCAACTCGTCTCGCGCGGCACTCTGGATCTGGGCGACGCGCTCAGACTGATCGCGAAAGCGGCCGATGGAACAGTGCAGTGCGATAGGCAGTTCACAGCGGACGATCCGCATGGCGCGGGGATTGGCGAAATACTGAGTTTGGTGCAGGGCGAACTTGGTGGAAGAAAACTGATCTGTGTCGGCCACCGTATCGTGCATGGCGCAAACGAGTTCAGCAAACCTGTCCGTCTGACGCCCGCTAACATTGGGGCCTTGGACAGGCTGACCGCACTCGCGCCTTTGCATCAGCCTCGCAGTCTCGCGCCAGTTCGCGCGATAGCTGCATTGCAACCGGATCTGCCACAGGTCGGATGTTTCGATACCGCGTTCCACCAGACGATCGATCCGCTCGTGCGGCGCTTTGCCCTGCCGCAAAAATATGAACGGGAAGGACTGCGGCGCTACGGATTTCATGGCCTCTCCTACGAATATATTGCTGGGCGGCTGAGCGAGATATCGCCCGTGCTCGCGGCGAAACGGACAATCGTCGCTCATCTCGGCAATGGGGCAAGCCTTTGCGCTCTGCGCGAGGGCAAAAGCGTCGATACGACGATGGGCTTTTCGGCACTGGATGGTCTTGTCATGGGTACGCGTTGCGGCACCATCGATCCCGGCGTGCTGTTGTATTTCCTGCTGGAGAGGGGCATGGCAGCGGACGAGTTGCAGACAATGCTCTACGAGAAATCCGGACTGCTCGGCGTGTCCGGCATTTCGGGCGACATGCGCACGCTGGAGGCGAGCAGCAACCGTCGCGCCCGCGAGGCGATCGAGCTTTTCGCCTTCCGCGCCGCGCGGGAAGCATCCGCGCTCGCAAACACGATGGGTGGTCTCGAATGCCTCGTGTTCACCGCCGGTATCGGCGAAAGGTCATCATCCATCCGCAAGAAGATATCCGAAAAATTGACGTGGCTCGGCGTGGCGCTCGACGAGCCGGCCAATGACGCCCACGCCGAGATCGTCAGCCGTCCGGACAGCAAGGTGGAAGTGCGTGTGATTGCGACTGACGAGGAAAGCGTCATCGCGCGCCATAGCCGCGCGGTAATGCAGGCCGGGTCCGCAACTTAAGGCGAGCAAGCTGGCTTCTGCTCACCTTGGGAACCAGCCTTGCCGTGCTTTCGCACGAGGTCCTTGGCAAGCAAGCCCGCCGTCGTGCGTCTGTCAGCAAAGGGAACCAGATAGGGCGTGCCGCGTCATAGAGGCAGAGTTCTGTCGCAGTCCAGGGAGTGACATCGATGATCAGGCTCCTTCTTGTCGCCGCCGCGGCGCTCGTCCTCGCATGCGGCGGGACGAAGGCGGCCAAGCTGGACCCAACCACTGTCAATCAGGCCCAATTCGCTGCCGGCGAGCCGAAGGGCATCGATCCGACAGTCCTGAAGGCGCAGATTCTCCTGGATCGCGCCCGTTTCTCGCCGGGCCTGATCGACGGCCGTCTGTCAGAGAATTTCGCCAAGGCGGTTAGCGCCTTTCAGACCGCGAACGGATTCCGGGCCGACGGCAAGCTCACTCAGGAGACCTGGGACAAGCTCGTGGCAAATTCCGCCGGTCCGGTCCTGGTAAGCTATGAGGTAACGTCCAAGGATATACACGGACCTTTCACCAGGCGCATTCCAGCTCGCATGGAGAAGATGGCCCACTTGCGGCGGCTCGGCTATCACAACGCGGTGGAGAAGCTGGCGGAGCGCTTCCATATCAGCGAACAATTGCTCAGAGAGCTCAATCCGGGCATCGGCTTCAGGAAGGCCGGCACGATGTTGGTGGTACCCGATGTCGGCCGGGGTGATCGTCCCCCCACCGTTGCAGGCATCGAGGTCGACAAGGGCGCCCGCCTGGTGCGCGTGCTCGATGCTTCCGGCAAATGGCTCGCAGTCTACCCCGCCTCGATAGGCAGCGACGAAAAGCCGGCGCCGAGCGGTACGGCGGAAGTCGAACGCGTGGTGCATAACCCCACCTATCACTACGATCCTGACTTCGCCTTCAAGGGAGTGAGGACCAAGCGGCCGTTCACCATCGCCGCGGGGCCCAACAATCCCGTGGGATCGGTCTGGATCGACCTCTCGGTCGAAAGCTACGGCATTCACGGCACGCCCGAACCCGGCAGGATCGGCACGACCTTCTCGCATGGCTGCATCCGGCTGACCAACTGGGATGCCGAAGACCTCGCTGCCATGGTGCGGAAGGGCACGAAAGTTAACTTCAAGGACGAGATGGCCGACGCTGGCGACACGCGGCCGCGGTAGCGTTCGCCAGCCGCGACACCGACATGGAAGCGCACGGTCCCCGATTGCGGGACCAGTATGGTGTCCGTTGGCGGTGCGGCCGCCCGGGATGAAATCGGCTCTATGAAGCGTTCATGGAATAGGCAACGCTCAAACCAGTCGCGTTAACACTGGTGCCATTGAGCAAGACCACTCGGGCATCCGCGCCATGCAGCGCGCGGAGCCCTGGGAGACGGAAATGCCCGCTAGCGCCTATATCAACCGGATTGCGACAGCGGTTCCTGAACATGAGGTTCATCGGTTCTATCTGCGGTTCGCGGCCTCCATGCTCGCCGCCAATCACCGCAGGGTATTCGAACGCATGGCCGGCCTCGCCGGCATCGAGAGCCGCTATTCCTGCTTTGCACCTGCTCTCGACCCGGAAGGGCCATCCGCCGACCTTGGCGGAACCTTCATTCGCGGCGCGTTTCCAGGAACGGCCGCGAGAATGGCGATGTTTGGCGAGGCCGCCCCTGTGCTGGCGCAAAAAGCCGTCGACGGGCTGCACCTTGGCGACGGGGCGTCGCGTATCACCCATCTCATCGTCACCACCTGCACCGGATTTTCCGCGCCCGGCATCGACTTGGATCTGGTTAAACGCTGCGGCCTGCCGGACGGCATCGAACGCACGATGATCGGGTTCATGGGCTGCTACGCGGCGATCAACGGCCTCAAGCTTGCCCGCCACATCGTCAGGTCGGATCCGCGGGCCAGGGTCCTGCTGGTCAATATCGAGCTCTGCACTTTGCATCTCAGGGAAAGCCCCGAACTGGAAAAGCTGCTGTCCTTCTGCCTCTGGGGGGATGGCTGCGCGGCAACTCTTGTCACCGCCGAGCCGCCCGGCATTGAACTCGACAGCTTTCATTGCATGGTCGCGGATGAGCGGCGCGACCTGATGAGATGGGATATTCGCGACCACGGCTTCGACATGGTTCTCTCCGGCCAGGTGCCGACGGCGATCCAAGACGTGTTGCGAAGCAACCAGGATGCCTTTCTCGGCGACCGGCCACCGGACGCGATCGACCTCTGGGCCGTGCACCCGGGCGGACGTTCGGTTCTCGATGCCGTCGAGAGGGCGCTGAAACTCGATCCCGCCGCGCTAACGCCATCGCGCGAGGTGCTGCGCCGATATGGTAACATGTCGTCGGCGACGGTGATGTTCGTGATGGAAGAAATGCTGAAGGCCCCATCCGGACTGCTCGGCTGCGGTATGTCGTTTGGACCCGGATTGACGGCCGAAACCATGCTTTTTCGAACCGTGTCATGAACGCGCTCAGTCACCGCAGCGTCGTCCCGGAAATCCTCGACGGACTTGCGGCCGAGGACCCACGGGCGCTGGCCTCGCGGCGCGACCTCCGTTGGATCAATGCGTTGATGTTTCAGGCGCCGATCATGGCGTCTTTGCTCAGGAAATTCCTGCCGAGACCGCCGCGCCGCATATTGGAGATCGGCGCCGGCGACGGCACCTTCGTGCTCAAGCTCGGAAGGCGATTGGCACGGCACTGGCCCGAGGTAGAGCTGACCTTGCTCGACCGCGTCGGCCTCGCCAGCACCGGAATCCTCGCCGAATTCACCAGACTGGGATGGAGCACCGAAGTCATCACCGCTGACGTCTTCGACTGGGCCGAAGGGACCCGGGGCGAGCGGTTCGACGCGATCACCGTCAATCTGTTCCTGCATCATTTCGACGATGTCGAACTCGTGCGTCTGTTTTCACTGCTGGCGTGGAAAGCCCCGCTGCTCCTGGCGACGGAGCCGCTGAGGGCAAGGTTCGCGCTGGCCGCGACCCGTCTTCTCCCGGCGATCGGCGCCAACGACGTCACGCGACATGACGCAGCTCAGAGCGTGCGCGCCGGCTTTCGTGGCAGAGAGCTTTCCGACCTCTGGCTTGCGGCCGGCGGCAGGCCACTCGAGGAGCGGCGTGCCGGTCCCTTTTCGCACGTCTTCGTCGGCGCCAGCGCCCATGCCGGCTGGGGATGACCATGAGGCGACCATCCACCCACGATGCGATTGTCATCGGGGCCGGCCCCGCGGGCACCTCGCTGGCGCTGCTGCTGGCCCGGCGCGGATGGGCCGTGGCGATCGTGGAAAAGAAAATGTTCCCGCGCCGCAAGGTGTGCGGCGAATTCATCTCGGCAAGCAATCTAGCGCTTCTCGACCGGCTGGAGATCGGCGCGGCCTGGCGCGCCAATGCCGGCCCCGAAATCCGCCGCGTCGGCTTCTTTTCCGGCGCGACTTGCATCGAGGCGCCGATGCCGGGTGCAAGATACGGGCCTCCTGTAAAAGACGCCTTCGGCCGGGCGCTGGGCCGGGACATGCTGGATTTTCTACTGCTGCAGGCGGCGCGATCGGCGGGCGCCGAAATCTTCCAGCCTTGCCGCGCTGTCGCCATTGATCAGGACGGCGGCATGCAAGCGGTGCGAATTCAGGCAAAAGACGAGAATTCCGGGGCCGGAACGACATTCTTGCGGGCTCCGGTGGTCGTCGCCGCGCATGGCTCCTGGGAACCGGGGCAGCTGCCAAGCCAGCTCGAAAAGGCCAGCCACCCGTCGGACCTGCTCGGCTTCAAGGCGCACTTCATCGGGGCATCACTCGCGCCTGATCTGATGCCTCTGCTGATATTTCCCGGCGGCTATGGCGGCATGGTCCTGGCCGATCATGGCCGGCTATCGATCTCCTGCTGCCTAAGGCGTGACATGCTCGCGCGGCTGCGCAGGACCCGTGGCTCCGAACCTGATGACCCTAGGCAGGATGGCCATCCGTCGGCCGCCGACGCGGTCTTTCGCCATCTCATGGCCTCTTGTCGAGGTGTGAGCGATGCCCTTGATGGGGCTAGCCTCGACGGTCCGTGGCTTGCGGCCGGCCCGATCCGGCCTGGCATCCGCGCCTGTTATGAAAACGATATCTTCCGTGTCGGCAATGCCGCCGGGGAGTCTCATCCAATCATCGCCGAAGGCATCTCGATGGCACTTCAGTCAAGCTGGCTGCTAGCCACGGAACTCGCTGATGCGCCAAGCGGCCGGGCAGGGCGCGAAGGTATCGGCAGACGCTACCAGGCGGCCTGGAGAGGACTGTTTTCGACGCGTGTCTACGCGGCTGCGGCCCTCGCCGGAATGGCCGCGCGTCCCGGAGGCGCGGCATTGATAGGCGCGGCTGTCCGGAGTTTTCCGCGAGCACTGACACTGGGCGCACATATGAGCGGCAAGACGAGGGCGATCCCCGGTCTTGGGTGATCCGCGCTGCGGCTCCGTTCACGGCATAGTCCGAGCAAGGTTATGGAACATTCCATCGGAACCAGCGTTTTACCAAGGTTTTGAGGTTATTTGCCTCGTCGCTGCGTGCTTTTTTAGATAGTTCACCGAAATCCGACGTGGACGCGACACGCGCCACATTTGTTGGAGGCATCACGATGACTCATAACCCGCGCAGCACAGCCAGCGTCGCCGGCCATCCAATTCATCCCATGCTGATTCCGTTCCCTATCGCTTTTTTTGTTGCTACCTTCGTTTGCGACCTGATCTTCTGGCGAACAGGCAATCCGGGATGGGTCACCGGTTCATTGTGGCTTCTCGGAGCGGGCCTGATAATGGCGGCCCTGGCCGCTCTTGCCGGCCTGACCGACATTCTGGGTGACGTTCAGATCCGCAATCTCACAACGGCATGGCTTCATGCAGGGGGAAATGTACTCGTCGTCCTGATCGAACTTTACAACTGGTACTCCCGATACGAATATGGGGAGGCGGCTGTGGTTCCCACCGGCCTGATCCTGTCATTGATAGTGGTTCTCATCCTGCTGTTTACAGGCTGGAAGGGATGGGAAATGGTCTATCGGCATCGCGTGGGAGTCGCTGACGGCTCGGACGAATTGCGCTGAACCGGCGCGGCTTGCAACCGGGATATCGTTGCAAGTGCCAGCCGCATCTCGACGCCCATGGTGCGGATGCTCGGGTCAATGTCATACGGAAGTCGCCCGGAACCCTCGCAAGGCTCAGCGAAGGGGCTTGGCGATTTCGCCGAACACCGCCAGTTCTACCTCACCATTGATCGTGATCTCAAACAGATGCAAACCGCCGGCCGGATCGGTACCCGCGAGCGCTTCCGGAAAATCCGCAAGATCTCTGAGGTGAAGTGCCGCCCTTTACCTCCCACGGCACGTGCGAGCCCCATGAAATCGGGCGCTTTGACCGTGTCAGCTTCAGCGTTGCCACAATGTCAGGCCGAACACTCTCCCGAAAGCGCCTGGAACCTCGATCTATCGATCGCGTTTCCGACGGGAGGTTCGAAAATGGTCCGGCGTCTATCCTGGAAATCGATGATCGATCATAACGCGCCGCTGGTGTTGCCGTCGGCAGGCGACGCGCTGACGGCCCGGTTGATCGAGCGCGCCGGATTCCCGGCCTATCAGATCGGCGGGTTCGCCATGGTCGCGGCCATGCACGCGGTTCCCGACATCGATCTCGAACAGTTTGGCGAAAAGCATGCCAGGGCACGTGAGATCGTCGAAGCTTCCGACCTGCCGGTGCTGATCGACGGCGACGATGGCTATGGCGACGTCAAGAATGTGACGCGCACCGTCAGGAGCTACGAGGCGATCGGTGCCTCGGCTCTGTTCATCGAGGACCAGAAGCCACCCAAACGCTGCGGCCACATGGCTGGCAAGGAGGTCGTCGCGCCGGAATTCATGGAGCAAAAGATTCGCGCCGCCGTCGCGGCACGCGCCGACCCGGATTTCTTCCTGCTTGCCCGCACCGATGCGCGGCAGCCGCACGGGCTGCGCGATGCGATCGAGCGCGGCAAGCGCTATCTCGACGCCGGCGCCGATGGTGTCTACATCGAGGGGCCGACCAGCGTGGAGGAGCTGACCCAGGTCGGCGAGGCGTTCAGAAACGTTCCACTGGCCACGAGCATCCTGGAGCGCGGCGGCAAGACGCCCTGGCAATCGCCTGCCGAGTTGCATGAAATGGGCTACGACATGATCCTTTATCCGACGACGCTTTTGTTCCGCGCTGTCCATGCCCTGCAGCAGGCGCTCGACGATTTGCGGCAAGGCAAGCCGCTGGTGCCGGAAGCAAGCGTCGACCTCGCGGGCTTCGAGGACATCGTGCGCATGTCTGAATGGGCCGGGATCGAGAACCGTTTCATCGGTCAATCTCACGACGGCATGATAAAGAAAATCAAGCAGAAGCTGTCAGGACAGTGACCCCGCACGGCCCGCGATCGAGCACTTCATTTCCCGACGGCCTGCCGTTCCCCAAAGCGGTGATGTTTGTGACAATCACGAATGAATTCATTGAAGAAACGGCCTTTGGATGAAGCCTTTCTGAAAGCGGCGTAGGTTGCCGGGGCCACGTCCTCATAGTCATAGCGAATACCGCTCGGCACGAACCAGACGGAAAGGATCCTGGTCGCGGGGTCGTAGTTCGTGTCGCGGATCACAGTCGATGGCATGTCGGCACCCGATGTGTCACTCGGACAGAACCCGCTGAGGATTGTCCGGTTCCACGGCGAGAAATGCTTACTGCTACCTGTCGCGTGGATTGCCGAATTCCGCATCGCGCTTCCTCGAGTATCGATCAACGCGTGGCAGGTCGTCGTCAATATCGATCCAAGGCAGCCTCAGGCCCCAATAGGCATGGGCCTGAGGCCGGAGACGTTCGGGATTGTCGAAGAAGCCGATTGCCAGATAAAGCTCATTTGGCAGGCCGTCATCGCGGTAGCCTATCGAGGTCCCGCAGTCCGGGCAGAATGTCCTGACGACGCCGCGTGTCCTGGAATAGGTTTTCGGCGTTCCCTTGAGCAGCCGGAATTGCTCGGGCCGGTAGCCAACCCAGACCGTAAGCGGACTTCCAATGGCCCGACGGCAATCGTCATCGTGATCGTAGCATATCCAGAAAGGCTCACCGTCCATGACGGCGGCAATCCCTCCGCAGAAGCAGGCGCCGGTCTCAAGTCGCGGCATTTGGAGGCCTGATCGCTGCTGGATTCCTCTGAGAGGCTGGTGATGATACCGCGAATCCTTGGGCGCTGGCGATCACCGCATCGATGGGAAGCTCTGCATTTGGCATGTCAGGGAATCCTCCGACAGATGGTCTTCGAACCAGCGAACCCAAAGTTGGTTCCTTCGACACAAGAAATCGCCTTTTGGAGAGCGAACGCGGGAGAGGCTATTTGATCTGCTCGAACGTACATTGCCGTGGTGCCTTGTCCGGCCGCCAGCGCAGCAGCTTGGTGCCATGGCGGAACCGGTCGCTGGTAACGTGGTCGAAGCGAACCTCAACCACCAGTTCGGGTCTCAGCGGTTCCCACTCTCCGCTGCGCTCGGTACTCCAACGGCTCGGCCCACCGGGCGCCTTGCCGGTGAACCCAGGCTCAGCCCGCAGCCCCTCCAGCCTTCTCGTGAGCGCTGCCCTGTCATTGTTGCCGATGGGTCGAGGTGAAGCCGACATGGTCGAGCTTGCCGTCATCATTGTAGAGACCGAGGAGCAGCGAGCCGACGTCACGACTGCCAGCGAGGTAGCGGAAACCACCGACGACGCAATCGGCGTTGCGCAGCCGCTTTACCTTTACCATTGCACGTTGGCCGGGCAGATAATGACCCTCGAGCAATTTGGCGACGATGCCGTCGGTCGACCCATGTCCGGCTCCCCTTAGCCATCGTGCTGCGGTGGCTTCGTCGTGCGTGCATTTCGACAGCCGAAGATCCGGATTGTCCGAGGAGGTCACGAAATCCTCGATCGCCCGCCTCCTCTCGGCAAGCGGTCTGTCCGTGATGATCCGACCGCCGGGTTTGGCAAGCATGTCGAAGAGGATCAGCTTGGCGGGCGTTTCCGAGCTCAGCCTGCGGATTCTGCTCTGCGCAGGGTGAAGACGCATCTGTAACGCTTCGAAGGAGAGCGTGCCTTCGACCTCGATGACGATCTCGCCGTCGATGACGAAAGGCCCACTCTTGAGGTCGCGTACCGCCGCAATGATCTCAGGAAAATAGCGGCCGAGCGGCTTCCCGGACTTGGCGCGCAAGTCCACGGCATTGCCATTCTTGAACACCAGGCAGCGAAATCCATCCCATTTGGGTTCGTACTGCCAGGGCCCATTTTCTTCGGGGATCGCGTTGGCAATCTTCGCCTCCATTGGACGGATGTCGAGCGGCAGTGGAAAGATGTTCATTGATCTCTGGTCCCGCGGACAAACCTCAACCGTCTTGCGGCCGCTCCGTTCCGTTGGATAACGCAGGTGACGGCGCTCGGAATGCCGCGCGCCGACGCTCCCGCTGAAGCACACGCAGCTTTTCGATTGCCGCCGGGAATCGCGAGGATGCCGGGCATTGTCACGGCGAGACTGCATCCCGGAACTTCAAGGATACAGCGATGGCCAAGGCGTCAAAAAGATCGCAAGCTACGACTGCGACCATTCACGACCAAAAACTGGAACGCGGAGAGGGCGGCGAACTTCATCAGGTCGCGATAGGCGACATGGCGGTTCTTACGACCGCACAAGGTGGCCCGGTTTCAGACGATCAGAATTCGCTCAAGTCTGGAGGTTGTCGGAGGGGTTCGCTTCACCATCTAAGGACCATGCCGTCGCTCAAATCCAAGACTGCCGCTTCCGCGCGCCAAGCCGATCTCTTCGGTGCCATCGACGATCTGCCGGAGGGTTTTTTCTATCGGCCAGACTTCATCACGCCGGAAGAAGAAACCGAACTCGCCCGGCACCTAGAAGGTCTGCCTTTTCAAGCGTTTGATTTTCATGGCCATCTGGCAAACCGACGCGTCGTCGGTTTTGGCTTGCGCTACGATTACGACCGGCGTGAAGTCGTGGAGGCGCCCCCGATACCTGATTTTCTGTTGTCTCTGCGCAAGAAGGTCGCGATCTTGGCTAGCCGGCCAGCCGAAGCTTTCGCGCAGGTGTTGATCAACGAGTACCAGCCTGGTGCTGGCATCGGTTGGCACCGCGACAAGCCTCATTTCGAAGATGTGGCGGGCGTTTCGCTGCTGGCGCCTTGCAGTTTCCGCCTCCGGCGAAAGAACGGAACCAGGTGGGATCGACAGACCATCCTCGTCGAGCCACGGTCGGCCTATCTCATGACCGGTCCCTCGCGCACGGAATGGGAGCACAGCATCCCGCCGCTTGCCGAGCACCGATATTCGATTACCTTGCGGACATTGCGCTCCCAAAATTCCTGACGCATCGCGCACTGGCCTTTCAGAATCCTGGGGCTCCGCGACCCGGCTCTCACGAGTCCTTGAACGCAAGCTGTTCCTCTTCAACGCGCTGGTGCACAGCCGCGACATGACTTCCGCAACCCACCAGGCGCTCACAGGGTTGCGGGTATCGGGCCTGGCCGCACGATTCAAAACCACCTTTCCAACCATACCGGATGCCCTAGCTGTCTCCTCGAGAGGAGACAGGATATGGCGATCTATGGTCTGAGAGTGATCAGCTTCATCTTCGTTGCATTGGCTTTCATCCCGGCCGGCGCGCATCTTTTCGCGATGTTCAACAAGATGAAGCTTGATGGGACGAGTTATCTGGCCGCGCAACGCGCCTATGATGGCTGGAGCCTGTTTGGCATCGTGGTGCTGGGGGCGTTACTCTCGACGGCTGCCCTGGCAGTTTTGCTTTACCGATCAGGCGGATCGTTTGGTTTGATCGTGGTCGCCTTTCTCAGCATCGGTGCCACGCAGTTTGCCTTCTGGACGCTGACTTATCCGATCAATCGGGCTACGCGGAATTGGACCATTCTGCCTGAAAACTGGGAGTTGCTCCGACGCCAATGGGAATATTCGCATGCCATCGCCGCGGGTCTCAATGCCTTGGCGCTGCTGCTGGTTTTCATATCGGCGCTTCGCACCGCGGAGCGCTGAGCAGCATTCGAATGTGCTATCTCGGTGCAAATTCCGCCAGCGCCCTGACGAATGCCTCCGGTGCCTCGATAGGCAGAAACTCGCCGCAATTGGCGATCACATGGCCTTGCAGGTTCTTCGCACCCGATAGCCTCAAACCTTCGAGATAGTCGTCGATCGATCCGAAGTCCGCGTCACCGCGGATGTAGAGAAGTGGAACCTCGATGCTTGCCGGAACGGCGTTGGCCTTGGCATCCGCTTCAAATGCGCGATACCAGTCGAAGCCGGCCTCGAGTGCCTCCGGCCTCGAATAGGCCGCGGTGAATATCTGCCGCATTTCATTCGTCACGGCGCCATGACGGCCAGCGAGCAGATCGAAGAAGAAGTCGAAATACGCACGCTGGTGGCCAGTCACCAATAATTCCGGCAGCTCCGGCACCGCATGGAACGCAAAATGCCAGATGGCCGGGTTTGCGATTACATCAGCCCATGGATGAAGGCCGGGGATGACCGTATTCATCGGCACCGCGCCAACGATGCGGTCGCCGTGGTAGCGCGCGGCGGCGAAAGCGATCATGCCGCCGACGTCGACGCCGGCAACCACCATGGACCTGGCGCCAATCGCCTCGGCGGCTGAAATCACGATATCTGCCAGGACTTTCTTCTCTGCCGATGGCGGGGCACCTCGCGATCCGCCAATCTCCGGAAGATCGAAAGCCAAAGTAAAATATCGCTTGCCGAGCTCATCGATCACTCCATCGTAGATTTCTCTGGAGTGGGGCCAGCCATGGAGAAGGATCAGGGTTGGTCGATCCGGATCGCCGGCCACGGACACCGCCAACCGCAGGCCGCTTACTTCTGGGGTCTGGACGAGCACTGTATCCGTATCCATTCACAAGAACTCCGGGGAAACGACGGTCGGTCGAATAGATTGCCGACTGGGTCAGCCGGTGTTGCTCGACGTCGTCGCCCGTTCCCATCATGCGTCGGGCTCAAAATCCCGCCGGCTCCGAGCCGGCGGGACCGTGACGAAGTGGGAGGGGAGCCACTTCTCGCCGCCCAGTGCGAAGCGGCTGCTCAAGAACCGATATGGTTGCTTTCAGGTTCCGCAATGGATGGCAAAAGCCTAGGAATTCTCGTGCCAGGTCGACGGGAAAAGACGTGGCTCTGCAGCCGGCTAACGGTCTGCCTGCTGTGTCCGTCCTCGGAACTAGGATTTACCCTCGGCGTTAAATGCCGAGCAATCCCGCAACAAGTTGCATAAACGCGCCGCCGCATGGCAGTCGCGGCGATTGCGGTTGGCTGGGGTAACGCAGGAGATTTCACATGCCACTTACAGCTTTTGCCCTCAATTGCTCGCTCAAAGCTTCGAACGACAGGGAAAGATCCTCCACGGACCGGTTGCTTGCCGATGTTCTGGCGGCGCTGGTGCCATACGGTGTCAAAGGCGAGATCGTGCGTTCGGTCGATCACGATATCAAGCCAGGTGTGCTTTCCGATATGGGCAAGGGCGACGATTGGCCGAAACTCAGGAAGAAAATACTGGCGGCCGACATCTTCGTGCTCGGACTGCCAATCTGGCTTGGCCAGCCCTCGAGCCTGGCCAAGCGCGTTCTGGAGCGAATGGATGCGTTTCTAGAGGAGACCGACGACAAAGGGCGCATGCCGGCGGCAGGAAAGGTGGCTTTGGTGGCCATCGTCGGCAACGAGGATGGGGCGCATCACTGCCACGCCGATTGCTTTCAAGCACTGAACGATGTTGGCTTCACCATTCCCGCCAATAGCGGGGTCTATTGGGTTGGCGAAGCCATGGGGGATATCAATTATGTCGACTTGCCGGGAACACCGGAAAAGGTCTCTGGCACGATCGAAATGGCTGCTTCCAACGCCGCTCATCTCGCTGGATTGTTGAAAAGCCAAGGCTATCCAGGCGTCACGGAGTGACCTTGTTCAAGACATGTTGAAACTGCCAAGAACCAACACGTCAGAACCAGTGGAACTCGCCCGGGAACAGGAAGGCTTGTGGCGAGTTCATAGTCTCAGCAGGCGGGCGCCGCTGCGTTTCGCAACGGAGGGAAGCCGCGGACAGGAGAACGTCATGAGTCTCGGGACCATTCTCATCATCATTCTGATTATTGCATTGCTTGGTGGCCTCAGTGGACTTGGCGGCGGGCCATTCTACGGCACCGGCTATTATGGTGGCGGCGGTCTTGGTCTGGTGCTGCTTATTGTCATCATCCTGGTCGTTCTCGGGCGCATCTAGCGTCGCCTGACGCGAATGTTCGGCTCGTCGCTTCCGAGCGAGCGGCGGGCTTTGTAATGCCTGACGTAAAACAACAGCGAAGGAGACAGCGCTGAACGCCAATGCTTCCGGTCGGGTGAGGGCGCCAAAATCGCGTCTTCTCACCGTCCTCGGGCCGGGCTTGATAACCGGAGCCTCCGACGATGATCCGAGCGGCATTGCCACCTATTCGCAGGCCGGTGCGCAACTTGGCTACGGACTAGCGTGGACGATGCTGTTCAGTTACCCACTGATGTCGGTCGTTCAGGAAATCAGCGCGCGCATTGGCCGGACCACCGGCCGGGGCATCGCCGGCAACATGCGGGTCCATTATCCAAACTGGCTGCTGCAGGCGATTGTTTTTCTCCTTCTCATCGCCAACACCATCAACATCGGCGCCGACCTTGGTGCCATGGCCGATGCGTTGCGGCTTATCGTTGGCGGCCCGCAACTGCTCTACGTCGCGCTTTTTGCGAGCATATCGGTGGTTCTTCAGATATTCTTGAAATACAGCCGCTACGTCTCGATCCTGAAATGGCTAACGATCTCGCTGTTTGCCTATTTCGGTACGATCCTGTTCGTGCACGTGCCATGGGCGGAAGTCGCGCGCGGATTGTTCATCCCGACATTGTCGCCAGACCCGCAATTCTGGACCACGGTCGTGGCCATTTTCGGCACGACCATCAGCCCTTATCTGTTTTTCTGGCAAGCTTCGCAGGAGGTTGAAGAAGAAAAAGCCGGTCGACGCAAGCCTCTGAAAAAGGCACCGCGGCGGTCAACCCACGCCATCAAGCGCATCCGGCTGGACACTTATGTTGGAATGGCATTCTCGAATCTGGTGGCGCTTGCCATCATGATAACCGCGGGCGCCACACTGCATGCCGGGGGCGTCACCGACATAACGTCCTCGAGCCAGGCCGCGGAAGCGCTGAAACCCGTCGCCGGCCAGTTCGCCTTCACAATCTTTGCCCTCGGCATCATCGGTACCGGGCTCCTGGCAATTCCGGTCCTTGCCGGGTCGGCCGGCTATGCGCTCGGCGAGGCGCGCAAATGGCCGATCGGGCTGGAGCGCGAACCGCTGAAGGCGAAAGCGTTCTACGCAACGATCGCGCTGGCGACGTTCCTTGGTGCGTGTCTCGATTTTACGCCTGTCAATCCGATCAAAGCCCTCTACTGGAGCGCGGTGGTCAACGGCGTGGTCGCGGTCCCGGTAATGATGGTGATGATGCTGATGACGGCGCGACGCGACGTGATGGGAAATGCCGTTGTACCGATGGCTGTGCGCCTGGTGGGCTGGGCAGCGACAGGCATCATGACGCTGGCGGCGGCGGTCATGATTTTCCGATTGTTCTATTAACAGGCGTTCATGTGCGGCAGGGCAACCACGATATGGCGGTCGTCGTGCTTGAGGTGCCGAGCCTCCGGTCGCTGTCGAAGTAAGGACGGGGTTCCGAAACGTCTCGGGTCGCCAAGCTTGCCCGCGATCAAACCAGGAACCATTCGCGGCACCACTCGTTCAGAATCCATTGGCGAGTCGTGAGGATTGCAATGGTTGTGCCGCGTGCTGCCTGGAAAGGCTTCCTGAAGGTCGGATCGGTGTCATGCGGGGTCAAGATCATCGGTGCCGTCACCGAGGCCGAAAGAATTCACTTCAAGATCTTGAACCGGAAGGACGGATTGCCGGTCAGGAGCGCTTATGTCGACGAAGGAACCGGCGAAACGGTCGAAGCCGAAGACCAGCTGAAAGGCTATGAGACCGGAAAAGGCGAGTTCGTTCGGATCGAGCCGGCTGAAATCAAGAAGCTCAAGCTGGTGTCGCAGCACACGCTCGAGGTTGGAGGCTTCATACCGATTGATGACATCGATGTCCGGTATCTCGAAAAACCCTACTACCTTGTTCCTGCCGATGCCGCGTCCGCGGAAGCATATGCTGTGATCCGCGATGCAATGGCACACAAGAAGGTGGCTGCCCGCTCCTGCGTGGTGCTGTACCAGCGCGGCAGGGAGGTGCTGATCCAGGCAGAAGGCAAAGGCATGCTTTTGACCGAGCTGCGCAATCACAACGAAATGATCTCGGCGCGGTCAGTATTCAAAGGCCTGAAGGACCGAAAAGTCGATCCTGAGATGCTGGAAATCGCCCAGCTACTGATCGACAAGAAACCCGCCAAATTTGACCCGTCGAAATTCGAAGACACCTATGAAAACGCGCTCATCGCGATGATCGAGGCAAAGCGCAAGGGCAAGAAGCCGCCGAAGCCGGCGCCAGAACCCAAGACCAACGTCGTCAATCTCGCCGACATTTTGCGCAAGAGCCTGGCGCAGGAGGGTGGCAAGCCCACCACCAAGGCGAAGTCGACCGCGGCGAAGCGCAAGAGCGCATAGGGCTGCGGTACGGCAATGGACCTCTCTGCCATTCGCAAGGTGCTGAAGGGCAACGTCGATACCGACCTCCAGGCGAGGAAACTGGCGAAGGAGGCGAAAATCTCCCTCAATCGAAAACCCGCGCCTCGGTGAGAACGCAGGGCCGACCTTGCCGATCCGCCGTGGCCATCAAGCGATATACGCTGCTAAGAGCGGCTATGGCTTAGCTTCTGAACCTGACGGGCCGACTGCTTTTCACCCATCACGCTGCTGAGTCATTCATGGTGAGGGCGTCTTTGGTGCCCGGAGGCGATAGAAGATTCTCGCCACTGCGTACTCATTGCAGTGGGCGGTCCACCCCGACATGGGCGGGGCGGACCGCCAGTGGCCGGAACTGTTAGGTCAGAATCAGCACGATCTTGAACGTATCCGGATCGACGATGACGATCCGACCGTCGGCAAGCAGGAAATATTCATAAGTTTCGTAAGCCGGGACAATCTTGACGATGCGCGCCGGCAAACGATGCAGCCTGATTTTGTGCCGCGGAACTTCCACGCCGATGGAGATGTCGAAATCGACACTGGCTACCGGCTCGACCTTTGTCTCCCTGATCACTTGGGTGATCTGGGTTTTCTGTTCAACCGTGACATTGTTGATCGAGCCGGTCGAAGTCGTATCCTGTGCAGGAGTTTTGCCCTGGGCCTGCTCGTCGGTCTGGACCTTGGCTTTGCCCTGCGCCTGCTGATCCGTGGTGGCGCCAGCCTTGCCCTGGGCCTGCTCGTCGGTCTGGATCTTGGCTTTGCCCTGCGACTGCTGGTCCGTGTTGGTGCCAGCCTTGCCCTGGGCCTGCTCGTCAGTCTGGACCTTGGCCTTCCCCTGCGCCTGCTCGCCCATCTTCGAGCCGGGCTGGCAGTTAGCCTTCGCGGATGTACAGTTGGTATCCGCTCCTGATGGGCTTTCGGCTGGCTGTTGTGTCTGAGCCATCGCCATCCCGCAGCCGAGACCGATCGCCAGCATGCTGGTCATGAGAACATGTTTCATAGGAAATCTCCTGGGAAAAGTTCGTCCCTTCGTTCGGTAAACTTGAACCAAAAAGCTTTGTTCCGAGATGGCGATGCGTGACTGCCAAGACCACAAAAGCCGAGCGCTCTTCGAACCAACAAGGAATTCCATTCAGTGCGCCGGTTCGCTGACCAGGCTGAATTTTTTGACTTCGCAGTGCTGGTCCAAGAGCGAAAGCAAATCTGTCGGCGGGCCGCTACGGTCCGGTCGCGTCCAGCCAATTTCAAATGAGAATACAGGGTCGTGGTGATCCGGGCGCCGCTCCATTCCGACCAACCGTGCCCGGTAACCGAGCGGCCTGACGATTTCGCCGAGATCGCCGGTCTTTCCCGCCTTCCAGGCGATATCCAGTTCGGCGTGATGGTCGCGGGGAATGCGCACGTCGACCCATTTCAGTACGAGAAGTGTCAACAAGGTGAGCGCCGTCCCAGCCACCCCCAAACCATACTGACCACCGCCGAACGCCAGCCCGATCGCAGTCATCACCCATAATGTGGCAGCCGTTGTGACTCCGCTGACAAGGTTGCCGCGGCGAAGAATGGCGCCGCCGCCGATAAAGCCGACGCCGGTCAGCACGCCAAGCGGAAAGCGCAACACGTCCATGGAGGCAAAGGAATCGGGATTTTTGCCGCCGACTCCCAGCAGCAGATTTGCCTGTGCCATTGTGAGAGCGGCGGCCAGTCCGACCAGAATGGTTGTCCTCAGCCCTGCCGAGTGGCCGCGCGCTTCACGATCCAATCCTATCAGCGCACCGGCAAGCAAAGTCAAAACCAACCGTGCCGCGATATCTTGCCAATCCGGATTAAGGGGCATCGCAATGACCTGGACTCGAACTTCCGTGCGCACTCAATCCGCAGTCGCACGTTAGGTTCCCGACGCCATCTTGGCTGTAAGCCGCGCGATCGATTGGCAGACGAGATAACGACGTCGTAGCGTCAGGCTGGGGGACCGGATTTAGCGGCGCGGATGGCGAATCGGAATCTGCACCACATTCTCCGATCCAGGCAGATCGAACGCCATGGCCAACCGGCGAACAGAGGCCATTTCCACGATCAGTTCTTCGATCGAAAGGTCCGGCAGACCTGTCTTCACCTTCTGCCTCACCCTGGCTGCAAGCTCATGAACCCGGACGGGGACGAAAAGCGGACTGTCGTCCAGCAGTTTGCTGATTTCGATCACCACATCGGCGTCGATGTCTTTCGGCAATTCCCGCATGGGCGTCACCTTGGTCTCGAAATGCCCGTCAGGTCTTTCGATCCGGGCGATCAGGGCACTGCCCACCAGGCGATGGTGGAGCCTAGGCGTGCAGAGCGCGGATCAACAGTCGGATACATTGATCCGCCAGCGCTGGCATGTCACGAAAAAACGTCGGTACGGTAATAACCAAGCGGTTGGGCACGCAATCCACATGCGGCTTGTTTGAATCCGCGGCGCCCGCAGTGGCTCTCTCCGACAGGAGGAACAAAAAATATCGTCCGGAATTGAGACTGATGGATCGGAGGATCGGTGTCATGGACAGCAGGGAAGAGCGCATCAAACGGCGTGCCTATGAAATCTGGGAACGAGAGGGCCGTCCGACTGGACGCGAGCAGGAGCACTGGGATCAAGCCGTGCAGGAGATCGAGGGAGAAGGTCCCGAGACCGAACGCGGCCCTGTCGTGCCCGACCCGACAGTCAGCGCCGGCTCAAAAAGCTCGAAGGATTGAAGGCTGGCCCGAGCATCCAGCAAGGCAACCAAATTCGCGGAGCCTCGTTTGTCGAATATCAGTCAGAGGAGGTTTCGATGAAGAAATCCTTGTCGCTTCTGGTGTTGGCTGCTGCTCTTGCGCTCGGCGCCTGTGACAACAGCGTCGAACCGACGAAAGCCAACACCGACACCATCAACAAGAACCCGCAGGTTGATCAGGATACCAGACCCAAGTCGACGACTGGCGGCGACCAGCCGGTTACAGCGCCGGAGAGCAAATGAACCCCATCTCATCTTGCGATACGCCACTGCTGCGCATCGCCTATCTCGGTGGCGGGCCAGAAAACGGTGCGCCCGTTGTCCTGCTGCATGGGTGGCCGGACGACGCCACCACTTACGCACGCATTTCGCCGGTCCTTCATGAGGCCGGCTTTCGGACGTTTTCGCCGTGGCTGCGAGGTTTTGGACGGACATCGTTCCTGTCGAAGGAAACCATGCGATCCGGCGAAATTGCTGCAATGGCGCGGGATGTGCTCGACTTTGCCGACGCGCTTGGCCTCAGCCGCTTTGCGGTCGTCGGGCACGACTGGGGAGCTCGGATCTCTTACCTCCTGGCCTCGATTTTTCCCGATCGCATCAGGTGCTGTGCCGCGCTGTCACTTGGCTGGCAACCCGGCAAGCCGGCAACGCCAGCACCCGAACAGGCGAAAGCATTTTGGTATCAATGGTTCATGGCAACAGCGCGTGGCGCCGAGTTCGTGCGAAAGAATCGCAAGGAATTCGCCAGATTCCAATGGGACAGCTGGAGCCCGTTGGGCTGGTTCGACGATGCCATTTTCGATGAAGTGGCTGCATCCTTCGAAAATCCGGATTGGCCTGACGTGACATTGCATTCCTATCGGGTTCGCTGGGGTGAGGCGGAGCCCGATCCCCGCTACGCGGATCTGGCCGCCCGGCAAACATCGGTCAAGATCATCACGGTGCCGACCTTGACGCTTCATGGTGGCGACGACCGTGTTGTGCTGACCGCATCGTCGGAAGGGCTGGAGGAGCATTTCACCGCGCCCTACAAACGAGTGGTCCTGGATGCGGTTGGGCACTTCCCAACACGTGAGGCCCCACAAGAGGTTTCGCGACTGTTGGCGAGCTTTCTCGACAGTTACGGCAGGCGATAAAGCGCTTGGCTCGGCAGTCAGTCGGCTTCATCGGACAAGCTGGAACCTGATGCATCGCCGCGCATTTCGTCTCCATGGATGGCGAACCGGAACGCCGTCGCGATCAATCGGTAGCCACGGAGAATTCGGATGCAAACTTCAGTCGCAACTTCAGAACACCACCGCCCACTAACCATAGAACCGTTTGCCGGCACGGTAACGGTGCGATTCTCCGACGCCATAGTCGCGGCCACGGAGCGCGCGAAGGTACTCAGGGAAGAGGGACATGAGCCGGTGTTCTATATTCCGTTCGAGGACATCTATTTCGAGCTTTTCGAAAAGACAAACACGACAAGCAGTTCACCGCTGAAGGGAACCGCTAGCTATTGGCGTGTCCATGCAGTTGGTGGCGCGGCCGATGACTTCATGTGGGCATACGAGACGCCGGATACGGCAGCGCGGGCCATTGCACGTCATGGCGCTTTCGATCCAGAAAAGGCGCGCATCGATATCGACCCGGTGGAGGACAAACGGCACACGCCACATGTCAGGGAATAGTATCATTGGCAGGCATTTGCTAGCGCCCGGAGAATTCCTCATCGAGAATGCGCAAGGCTTCTTCGTATTTGGCTGTCGAGGCTCCAATTTGCCGTGACTGCCAGATGTTGTCTTCGAGGTCAGCGCGTTTTACCGGCAGCGCCAGCGGATTCGATGCGGCCCGCCGCACGAACGTGAAATAGTCCTCGCCGTCTCTGCGCGACATGGCATCGACCGCGGAAGCAATCGACGGTCCAAACCCGGTCGCTTCAAGCTTGGCTCGTGACCAGCCTTCGCCTTTTTCCAGGACATCATGCAGATAGGCGACGACCTTCTGATCCATCGTCTCGACAGCGTCGACGACACGACGGCAATGCTCGATATAGGGCCGCCCGGTCTTGTCGCGCTGCGCTGCGTGAACCTCTTCCGCAATCTTGGCCGCTCGATAGAAAATGCTCATCGTCGCTGTCCCGGCCGCTTGTCGAATGCCCAGGCGCGGCCATCGGAATCTCCTGTGATTTCATCTCCAAGTCGCCGAGGCTATTGTTCCTTGCCGCAAGGATTTCGTTGAAGCGCCGTCCGCCTCACCAGTGGGCTCTTCCAGCGGATGGCATCGGATCCATGAGGCGGAAACGTCGATGGCTGATGTCGGTTCCTGAAGCGACAAGGAACGAGTGCCGGCACGGGACGTTCTGATCGATGCCTTCGATGGCAAGGAAAAGCTCGTGAAAAAATCCGACCGCGTACGGACTTCCTGATGTCGATGCCGGGTTTGGCATACGGGCCTCTGGGCGACCGCTGCATGCATGTCTGTGTTGACATGCAGCGGCTGTTTGCCGAGCCGTCACAGTGGGCCACTCCATGGATCACTCGCGTGCTCCCTCGCATCGAGAGCCTGGTCGAAAGGAAGGCGCAACAGACAGTCTTCACGCGCTTCCTGCCTGCCCAGAAGCCGGGGCAGGGTGTAGGCACATGGAAGCGCTACTATGAGCACTGGACCACGATGACTATCGAAAGTATCGGCGACGAAATGGTCGACCTGTTGCCGGCATTGGCCGCTTACTGCCCGCCGGCGGCAGTCATCGACAAACACATCTACTCGCCCTGGTTTGAGGGCCGGCTCAGGGCTTTTCTGGCAGAGCGCGATATCGATACGCTGGTCATCACTGGCGGCGAAACCGATGTATGCGTTCTGGCCACGGTGCTCGGAGCAATCGATTTCGGTTATCGCGTGGTTCTCGTCACGGACGCGCTGTGCAGTTCTTCCGACGCGACGCATGATGCGCTGCTGACCGTTTATCACCAGCGATTTGCCCAGCAAGTCGAGACCGTCGAGATGGAGGTGGTACTGTCGCACTGGATTTGATGTCGCCGGGCTTCAGCCAGGCAGAAGCATCGAGTGCTTCTGCCCACGGTCTGGGATACCTATTTGTTGAGGGAACAGTAGGCATAGGAACAGACGTGGCGCAACGATCGGGAAGTGCTGATCTTCCACTTCACGGCGGACGCGTGCCGAAATGGCTTGGCGACCGCATGACGCGCCTTGGCGCCGTGATGTGCGAGGCAATCATTCATCACTACGGTCGCAACGAGTTGCTGCGCCGGTTGGCGCATCCGTTCTGGTTCCAATCCTTCGGCGCCGTCATGGGCATGGACTGGCACTCGTCCGGTATCACGACCAGCGTCGTCGGCGCCTTGAAACGCGGTCTGACGCCGCTCTCCGGCGAACTGGGCATTCATGTCTGCGGCGGCCGCGGCACGCATTCGCGCAAAACCCCGCATGAACTTGCAATCATCGGCGAACGCGTTGGCTTTGACGGAGCGAGCCTGGCAACCGTCAGCCGGCTTGTTGCCAAGGTGGACAGCGCCGCCGTCCAGGATGGCTTCGACCTCTATCTGCACGGGTTCATCGTCACCGATAACGGCGACTGGGTCGTGGTCCAGCAAGGCATGAACGGCGACAGCAAGGTGGCGCGCCGGTATCATTGGCTGTCCGAAGGTTTGAAGAGTTTCGTCGACCAGCCGCACACCGCCATCGAAGGCGCCAACCAGGGCGAGATCGTCAATCTGACCGACCGGCGCGCCGAAGCTTCGCGCAAGGGACAGTTGGATCTGTTGCAGGATCTTGGACCGGATCGCATCCTCAAGGAGTTCGCGGCATTGGAGCGCGGCGCGGCACCGGCGCCGCCGCAACAGCTGTTGCTGCCGCATCTGATCATGCCGGCTCACCACGATGTGCGCGAAAGCGATGTCATCATGCGTCGGCTGCATGGAAACATGGCGGCCGCCGCCGAACGCGGCCCCGAGGATTTTTCCGAGCTCCTTCTGGTACCAGGTGTTGGTGCGTGCACGGTGCGGGCGCTGGCCCTTGTCGCCGAAGTGGTGCATGGCGCGCCGTGCCGTTTTTCCGATCCCGGCCGGTTCTCGCTGGCACATGGCGGTAAGGACAGGCACCCATTCCCTGTGCCTCTAAAAGTCTATGACGAGACCATCGGGGTGCTGAAGTCCGCCGTGCAGAAGGCGAAACTTGGTCACGAAGAAGAAATCGGCGCCTTGAAGCGGTTGGACGACCAGTCGCGGCAGGTCGAACGATACGTCACCGGCCCCAGCCTGAAGGAAATTGTCGCCGGAGAATTCGACCAGTCGCATCTGCTTGGCGGTCGCAGTGTCTTTGGCTGGGAAGCCGCGCCGGACGAGGTGCCCGCGGAGAAGAGCAGGAAGGCGTGACAAGATCGCGCCTGAGTGAGGCCGGTTTTGCGCTTCACGCGTCCAGATCGATCAAAGCGACGCCGAGCTCGGGACGCTTGCGGCGGCGCAGGTGACCGGGCGCTTCCACCAGGGTGATTTCGAGCGTTGGCCGAACGATGCCGTCAAGCAGATGCCCACCCCGAGTGGTGCCGTCGCTCAATCCGAGCACCACGTGGACGTGCAGGCTGGGCTTGCCATCGTCGCCCAGCGCAACGTCGCCGATCGCGCTCAGGACCTCGCATTGTTCGTCGATCGGGATTTTGCGATAGGTCTTCGCATTCGGATCAAACCAGCCCACGGTCGCTCTTTCGAAAGCCCCGATGGCGGTCAAGGATGCATTGCCGACTTTCTGGTCGACTGCGAAGGCGGTCACCGCGGCGAACGCTTCTTCGCCGGGGTCGAGCACCACGACGAATGTCCTTTGCCCGCTGATCTCGTTGACGAGCTGCGATTTCATGCCGGCACTCCCATCGCGTTGAGCCTTGTCAGTCTGAGTGGCTTCGTCCAGGTCAATGAACTCGATGTTCGGCGTTCCGCTTACGTGTTGCCGCGGCTTTCTTTGCCGAATCCGATCGGCTCGCGGCTGACCGTGACGCGGATGCCCTGCCGCCGCTTTTGCCGCCCTTGTGCGCCGCGGGATGGCCGGTATGTTTGCCGCGCCCGGAGCCGCCTTCTGTCTTACCGCCGCCATCGTCCTTGTTGACGGTCGCCCATGCCCGCCTTTCAGCTTCCTGGTCGGAGACCCCGCGCTTCTCATAGCCTTCCGCAATATGATCGGCTTTGCGTTCCTGCTTGTCGGTGTATTTCGATTTGTCGCCTCGTGGCATGACAGTTCTCCTGTTCTGTAGAGCCTGAACGGAAACCCAGCGAGGGAGTTCCAATCGGAAATTTGAAAAACAACCCGATCCCACGAAACTGCCTCGTCATGGCATGCGGAGATCAAACCCTATCGTTTCGCATAACTGCGGACCGGGCGGGACAGATGCTTTTTGCCATTCCTTGGCCAGAATATGAAACCGGGAAAAACTATCCTGTTCACCATACGGCCGTGTCCGGTTGACGCGGTCCACAGCACTGAGACAATGCGGCTCCAGACGACCGTTCCGGCGAGCTCCAATGAGGAGTTTCAATTGGAACGCAACATGCACGCAAGGCGTGGAACTATCGCCCGTCGGGCTTGGGTTTTGGAGAACGCAGCAGCAAAGCGAGGGGAACAAACAGGGCGGTCGCGATTGCGCAGTACCGAAAGACGTCGATATAGGCGAGCAATGAGGCCTGGCGCGCGATCAACTGCCCGAGCCAGCCGATCGCCTGCTGCTTCGCTTCGCCCATCGGTGAGCCCTGAGCGACGAAATGCTCGGTTACCTGACGCAGCACCTGCTGGTAGCTTGGTGAGGATTGCGCGGTGTGGCCGACAAGATTTGCCTGATGCAGTTGCGCGCTTTGAGCGATCACCGTGTTGGACAGTGACACGCCGATGCTGCCGCCAATGTTGCGGGCAACGTTGATCAGCGCCGAGGCCTGGTTGGTCTGCTGCGGAGCGAGACCGACGTAAGCCGCCGTCGAAATGGGGATGAACAGGAACGGCAGGCCGATCATCAGGAAGATGCGTGCAAGGGCAAAGAAACGGAAGCTGGCGTCCGGGGTGAGCGACGTCATGTGCCACAAGGCGACCACCACAACCGACATGCCCATCATGATCAAATATTTGGGCTGAACGATGCTGGCGGCAAATCCGGAAATCGGCATCAGCATCAGCATGGCGATGCCGCCCGGCATCATCGCGAGGCCCGACAGGGTCGCCGTGTAGTCGAAAGCGGTCTGTTGCAGCTGCGGCATCAACTGCGTGGTGCTGAACAGCACGGCGCCGACCGCCATCATCACCAGGAACGACGTGCCGAACTGACGGCTGAACAGCAGCCGGATGTCGACGATCGGATCGCGGTGGCTGAACTCCCACGGGATAAGCAGCAGGAACGAGATCGCCGAAATCACCGCGAAAGTCGTGATGAAAGCCGATGCGAACCAGTCGTTGCGCTGACCTTGGTCAAGGAAGATTTCCAGGCAGCCAAGCGCGGTCGCCACCAGAATAAACCCGACCCAGTCGATCCTGAGGCCGCCTCGCAATCGCTCCTGGCGTTCGCGTTCGAGCACGTCCGGTTCGACGACCAGCCACTGCACCAAAGCGAGCGACATGATACCGAACGGCACGTTGATGAAGAAAATCCAGTGCCAGGAGAAATGGTCCGTCAGCCAGCCGCCGATGGTCGGCCCGACCGTCGGTGCGACGATGACGGCTATGCCATAGAGGGCAAACGCCTGGGAGCGTTTTTCGGGTGGAAAAGTGTCGGCGAGGATGGATTGTTCGCTTGGCGCCATACCGCCGCCGCCGAGACCTTGCAGGATCCTGAAAAGGATGAGCAATTCCAGATTTGGCGCCAGTCCGCACAGCAGCGAAGCGATGGTGAAGGTCGCCACGCACAGCATGTAGTAGCGCTTACGGCCGATCACGCTGGCCAGCCAGCCGCTGACCGGGATGATCACGGAATTTGCAACCAGATAGGTGGTGATCACCCAGGTGCTTTCGTCCATCCCGGCCGCCAGGCTGCCGGCGATGTTGCGTAGCGCTACGTTGGCGATCGAGGTGTCCAGAACCAGCATGAAGGTCGCGATGGAGACGACGATGGCGATCAGCCAGGGATTGCGCCCACCGGCGGCGGACCGGCTTTCGCTTTGGTCTTTGGCCATCTCGCCACTCATCGTACCTTGACTGTTGGCACCACCGACAGGCCAGGGCCTAGCAGCACGCCGGGCGGTCTGTCGAAGACGATCTTCACCGGCACACGCTGCACCACCTTGACGAAATTGCCGGTGGCATTCTCGGCCGGCAGCAGGCTGAAGGCGGTGCCACTGCCCGCCTGGATGCTGTCGACGCGGCCATGGAAGGATCTTTCCGGATAGGCGTCGATGTCGATATCGACCGGCTGTCCCGGCCGCATCAGATCGAGCTGTGTTTCCTTGAAGTTGGCCTTCACCCAGACCTCGTCGGGAACAAACATCATCAGCACCTGGCCGGGTTGGGCATAGGAACCGTTGGCAACCGAGATGCTCGTTGCTCGTCCGGAAACCGGTGCGGTGATGGTGGTGCGCGACAGCGTGGTGCGCGCCTGGTCCTGGCTCGCCTTGGCCTGATCGAGTTTGGCTTCGGCGCTCTTGATCTGTGCCTGCAAGACAACGACCTGGCTCTTGGCGGCAGTCACGTTGGCCTCAGCGCTATCGAGAGCAGCCTGATCCTGACGCAGCGTCGACGCTGCCTGCTGAGCCTGCTGTTGGGTGGCCGTGCCCTTGGCCAGAAGTTCACGGTTGCGTTTGTCCTCGGCCTTGGCGAAATCGAGTGCCGCCTGGGCTTGCGCCATCTGCTTCCGGGCTGCATCGATCTTTGCGTTTTGGGCTTCAATCCGAGCCCCGATCTCGACAATGTCGGCTTGCGCCGACGTTACGCCGGCATCGGCCTGTTTGAGGCTGGCCTGATAGTCGCTGTCATCGATGCGCAACAGGACGTCGCCCGCCTTGACGAGTTGGTTGTCGGTCACCGCGAGGTCGGTGATACGTCCCGATATCTCGGCGCCGATGGTTATGGTGCGGGCGTCGATGAAGGCGTCGTCGGTCGATTCATATTGGCGGGCATTCAGCCACCACATGATCAGTTCCATGGCGGCCAGCGACACCATGATCAGGATTGCAATGGACATGTAAGGGTGTCGCCGGGGGAAGCTCAGGAGGCTGGGCTTTTGATCATCCGCCCCCTTGTCCCGCGCTTCACGCTCCGGGGTGTCGGGCTGAGCCGCATCGCCCTTGCGTCTTGCCGACGCTTCCGATCTGGCCTTGCTCGAAGCGTCGCGCGGATCTCTGGTTTTGTCTGGTTCTTTGGTTTCGGTTTTCGCGTCCACGGGAGAACTCTCAAGCAAAGGCGCCGACGGCTTTTTTCGGGTCAACGGCAGCTGTTCACAAAAGTTCCTGACGAACAGGCTAGCGAGACAGTTCGCATTTTTCGAGGATTGCAGTCGAAGCCCATTCAGCCGACTGCGAATCTGACCACCGCAATGAGGATCACAATACCGACGAGGCCCGCGACGAAGATGATACGGCGTGTGCGGGTTCGCAGGATGATCTCGCCTTGCCGCGCCTGCTCAGCCGAAAAGACAGGGCCTTCATCACCATTTTGATCGCTGCGTCGATCGCCCCGATCACTGCTCATGATCGTCTCCTTCCCTGGAACCTGTCGAGGACAACCACCGCCCTGCGGCTGAAGTTCCGCGTGACCGGCCCGCAAAAGAAGCGATCACAGCGATGTGAGGAGGGAACTTTGTTTCCCGCGAACAGTTTGGTCCGCTTGAGACCCCAGCCAGCCGGAAGCCAGCCATGTCTAATTCCACAAGTCCCAGCGGCCTGAGCAGACGCTCGTTCATGACGGGCTCTGTTTCGGCGGCAGCGGCAATGCCGCTCGTAGCCACGTCCACAAAAGCGGCCGAGCCGCCGACCGCCAAAGCGGCCGGGCCGCGCGATCTGTCGACGATCTCGATGCGGATCAACAAGCAGGCCTACACTCTCGCGCTCGACAATCGCACGAGCCTGCTCGACGCACTGCGTGATCATGTTGGCCTGACCGGCACCAAGAAAGGTTGCGACCACGGTCAGTGCGGCGCCTGTACCGTTCTTGTCGATGGGAAGCGGGTGCTCTCCTGCCTGAGCTTCGCCGTCATGAACCAAGGCCGCGAGGTCACGACCGTGGAAGGCCTGGCTTCAGCTGGCGGAGAGCTGCATCCGGTGCAGCAGGCCTTTGTCGACCATGATGCCTTTCAATGCGGCTACTGCACGCCGGGCCAGATCATGTCCGCCATCGGCTGCATCGACGAAGGCCATGCCGGGTCGGACAATGACATCCGCGAGCACATGAGCGGCAATCTGTGCCGATGCGCTGCCTACCCCAACATCGTCGCGGCGATCATCCAGGCACGCGACGAGATCAGGAGGGCCTAGGATGCGTCCTTTCGTCTATGAAAGACCAACGAGCGTTTCGGTGGCGATCGCCATGGCGTCCCACCTCGACGCCAGGCATGTTGCGCCAACACAGGCCAACACCCAGTTCATCGCCGGCGGCACCAATCTGGCCGACTACATGAAGCTTGGCGTCGCGCAGCCTGAACGATTGCTCGATCTCAACAATCTTGCCGAGCCTGCCCTGCGGCGGATCAGGGTAAGCGATGACACCATCCGGTTCGGGGCGCTGGTCCGGATGGGCGAAGCAGCTGACAACAATGACGTCAGGCGCCGCTGCCCGCTCCTTGCCGATAGCCTGAAATTCGCCGCCAGCGGTCAGCTTCGCAACATGGCGAGCCTTGCCGGCAACGTGCTGCAGCGAACGCGATGCGAGTATTTTCGCGAAACCTCCTGGCCGTGCAACAAGCGTGAGCCCGGTTCCGGCTGTGCGGCGATGGAAGGGTTCAACCGCCAGCATGCCGTGCTCGGCACCAGCGATGCCTGCATCGCTACCTATCACGGCGATTTCGCGCAGGCCCTGATTGCGCTGGATGCGGTCGTCGAGGTGGAGGGACGCCATGGTCCGCGCAAGATCCCGTTCGCCAGACTGCATCGGCTTCCCGGCGAGACGCCCGACATCGAGACGGATCTGGCCGCCGATGAAGTCATCGTCGCCATCGATGTTCCGCTCGGCGCATGGAGCCGTCGTTCGCACTACCTGAAGATACGCGATCGCGAATCCTATGCGTTCGCGTTGGCCTCGGCGGCGGTCGCGCTGGACATGGATGGAGACACTGTCAGGCAAGCGCGCGTGGCGCTGGGCGGGGTCGCAACCGTGCCATGGCGGGCGAGGGCGGCGGAGGATGCGCTTCAAGGCAAGGTGCTGGAAGAGGCTGTGGCCGAAGAGGCTGCCGACGCTGCTTTTGCCGATGCCAAACCGCGCGAACACAATGCGTTCAAGGTCCCGCTCGGAAAGCGCACGCTGGTGCGAGCGCTGCTCGAAACACGCGACATGAAGGTCTGAGCCATGAATCAAGCCGCGCCAGTTCCAAAAGAAAACCAAGGCGAACCGGTTGTCCGCATCGACGGCAGATTGAAAGTTACCGGGCAGGCCAGCTATCCGGCCGACATCGCCACAGCCAACGTCGCTTATGGTGCTCTTGCCACCAGCAGCATCGCTCGGGGCAAGGTTTCCAGACTCCATACGGATGACGCCAGGGCCGTGCCCGGAGTGCTGGACATCATGACCTACGGCGACATGGATAAGACCGACACGCCGAAATTTGGCAACACTGGCGCGAGCTCCATCGCACCCTTGCACGACAAGACAATTTTCCACGACGGCCAGATCATCGCGATGGTTGTCGCCGAGACATTCGAGGCGGCGGAGGAGGCAGCGATGTTGATCCGCGCCGATTACGAAGACGAACCGCCCAGCGCCAGCTTCGATTCCAAAGGCGCGAAGGTGGAACCGGCGGCCGGTAAGAGCCCGATGTTGAAGGAGGATGTCAAAGCCGGCGACTTCGACACTGCCTATGCATCCGCCGCCGTCAAGATCGACCAGAAATACTCGACGCCGACCCAACATCACAATCCGATCGAACTGTTTTCGACCACGGCGATGTGGCAAGGCGATCAACTCACCATCCATGAACCAAGCCAGAATGTCACCGGCTGGAAAATCGAACTCGCCCGGCAGTTGAAGATCGATCCTGCCAATGTGCGGATTGTCAGCCCTTACGTTGGTGGCGCCTTCGGCTCCAAGGGGCCAATGACGACTCGCACGGCAATTGTCGCGGTTGCGGCGCAGCGTGTTGGACGGCCGGTACGCTGCGTCGTCAGCCGCATGCAGGCCTTCAACACCCAGACCTATCGCGCCGAGACTCGGCATCGAATCCGCATAGGCGCCGGCAAGGACGGCCGCATCACGGCGTTCGGACATGAGGGCTGGGAGGTGACATCACGCCCTGACTCTTATGTCGTCGGCGGCACGTCGGCCACCGGCCGCATGTACAACTATGGTTCGGTGCTCACTCACGTTTCGCTCGTCCATGCCGATCGCAACACACCGGGCTACATGCGCTCGCCGCCCGAGACGCCCTATGTCTACGCGCTCGAGAACGCCATGGACGAAATGGCCGTGGCGCTCGGGATGGATCCTGTCGAGTTTCGGCGTATCAACGAGCCTGAAAAGGAGCCGATCGGCGGCAAGCCATTCTCCAGCCGGTCGCTGGTCAAATGCTACGACCAGGCTGCGCAAGCCTTCGGCTGGTCGAAGCGCGATGCCACGGTTGGGTCGATGCGTGATGGCGACTGGCTGGTCGGCATGGGTTGCGCGACCGCCATCTATCCAACGGCCAGCGCGCCATGCGCGGCCCGTGTTCGCCTGACCGCCGATGGCCAGGTTCGCGTTCAGTGCGGCTCGCATGAGATTGGCACCGGTGTGCGCACCGTGGCAGGCCAGATGGCGGCCGAGCGTCTGGGGATAGGGATTGACAAGGTCAGCGTCGAGATGGGCGACAGTGCACTGCCGCCGGCGCCGGTCTCGGGCGGCTCGATTTCGACTGCGAGCGTCTGCTCCGCGGTTCTGAAGGCCTGTGACGCGGTGCGCGGAAAACTTTTCGCGGCTGCCGTTGCTGGAGACGGGCCATTGGCTGGTTCCGGCAATGCCAGACTGGAAATGGAACAAGAGAAGATCGTGGCTAGCGGCGGCAAATCCGCCAAGCTGTCTGATGTCTTCAAGGCGATGCAGGTCGGTGCGATAGAGGAATACGCCGAGTTTGCGCCAAAGGGTTCGACGCCGGAAGCGCTAAAGAAACTCTATGCCGGGCAGGCGGAATTCCACGGCGGCGATCAGGACGAGGATTCGGTGAAATATGCCTTTGGCGCCGAATTCGTCGAAGTCCGCATCAACAGTTACACACGCGAAATCCGGGTGCCGCGCATCGTCGGCGCCTTTGCCGCCGGGCGGATCATGAACACCCGCACCGCGCGCAGCCAACTGATGGGCGGCATGATCTGGGGTATTGGCCAGGCCCTTCACGAGGCGACGGAAATCGACCGGCGCAACGCCCGCTATGTCAATCGTGACCTGCAGGATTATCTGGTGCCGGTCAACGCGGACATCAAACAGGTCGACGTCATCCTCGTCCCGGAGGTCGATCCGGACGTCAACCCGGCCGGCGTCAAAGGATTGGGGGAACTTGGCAATGTCGGGACGGCGGCCGCTGTCGCGAGCGCCGTGTATCATGCCACTGGCAAGCGCATTCGAGATCTGCCGATCAGAATAGACGATTTGATCGTCTGACGATCAGGGGCGCGGCCGCGCCGAACCGGAACATGGAACTCGTAACCCATAAGAAATTCAAAAACGGCCGGTTGATGCCGTGGGGAAAAGGCACGGTCGTTACCGGAGCAAGGGGATTTGTCTATCTTAGTGGAAACACGGCAACCGCCGACGATTACGACCCAGCCGGCAAAAGGGGAGGTGGCTTCGCTGGCGATGCGGCGGCACAGTGGCGCGCAGTTTTGACGAACATCAAATCAGATCTGGAAGAACTCGGCAGCTCGCTCGACTATCTCATCCGGCTGACCTTCTTCATCAAGGGGCCATTTCCCGATGGCGGCGTTCTGAGCTCTCCCAATTTTCGCCTCGACGTCCTGGACGAGATCTTTGCCGAGCATTGCCCGAAGCACTGTAGCTACAACAACCCGCCGCCCTCGGAGGTGATCGGGGTTGCGGCGCTTGCGCAAGCCGACATCGTTGTTGAAATTGTCGCGGTCGCGGCGCTGCCGGACTGAGTGGAGTTTCCGCGTGGAGAAGCAATAGCGCCGGCCTGGTCGTTCCGCCTCATTCCGGCGCAGTGGCGGGTGCCGTATATCGCCGCCGAACCGCGTCGAGCACGCGCTTGCGGCTTTCCTCGGCTGAAAGCGTTTCGTCCTTTTCCGCCTCGGCCGTTTCGCGTGCCAGGTCCTTGTCCCTGATCTGATGGCGGAACCAATCGGAATAGTCGCCGGCGCGCAGGTGAAACTCCCAGGTCTTGTCGTCTATGCCTTCAGCCATCTGGGCGAAGATCATCAGATTGTGGGCCCTGAGATTCATCGCATCGTCGGGACCGTGGAAATAGAAGCTGCCTGCCTCATCGAGTTGCCCCTCGGCATATTTGCGGCTGTGCCGCTTCAGCGACTGGCGTGGCTCGATCACCTTGACCATGGCGAGTTTCTTGCGTTTCTGCGGCCGCCAGAACAACACGCGCTCGCCCTTGGGCGAGGAGATCTCCTTAGGCGGCGCGATGCCGGTCTCTTTGCAGAAGACCTTCACGACGTCCTTCGCCTTGGGGCCAAGCGCAATGATGGCCGTCACCAGGCGCAAGGCGTCGGTCGAGATCGCTTCCGGGTGAACGGTGATCAAGATCGTGCCCGGCAATTCCAATGACAGGATCGCCCGCGTATCGTCGCGCCGCTTGGGCAGGAGATGGTGTGCTTCGTCGATGACGAGCCAATGCGGTCTCGCGGTGCGACGGCGGAAACTGCCGAGGCCAGGCAGCAGGTCGGCAAAGAAATCCGGCCGCTCATTGACGCGCAGGGCCAGCCCATTGACGACGATATTGCTGTCGGCCTTGGCGATCAGATCCAGCACTTGAGCCTTTGTCGGCGCGCTGGAGCCGTCTCCCAGCCGAACCGCGCCTTCGAGACCGTCATAGTCGCCCTCGGGATCGAAGACGCAGAATTGAAACCCACTCTCGACGAAGCGTTCCGTCAGCGCGGTGGCCAAGGTGGATTTGCCGATGCCCGAACTGCCGGCGATGAGGACAGTATCGGTCGGCGACAAATAAATCTCGTCGCCGCCGGCGGATCCGAGAACGATGCCGTCATGGCGCCTCGGCACGATCTCATGATCGCGCTTGATCAGTCTGTCGACCAGTTCCTCCACGCCTTTCCCACGGGCGCCACGCATGACCAGATCGGCTGTGGTCTTGACCGCGGGAATTGCATTGTCGACGGCGACGCTGCAGCCACATGCCTGTAGGAAGGCATGGTCGTTCTCGGCGTCGCCGACACCCACCACATTGTGCGTCGAAAGCCGAAGATCCTGAAGTGCCGCGGTCAGTCCGGTGGCTTTGTTGATGCCGCTCGGCAGGATCATCACCGCGCCCTTGTTGAAGATGATTTCCAGTTCCAGTCCCAGTTTCTTGATGACCTCGAGCACGGTGGCCTGGTGGGGCTCCCAGGTCGCGACGATCGATCGCCCGACCGAAAGCGGCTTGACGCCGCACCTCTTCAGCCTGGCGACGAATTTGGGTTCCGGCGATGGCGAAATCACCCGTTCTTCCTCGCTGGCCGGGGTGTAGATCAGCGCTCCATTCTCGGCGACGACCTTGTCGAACAGGCCGATTTCGGGAAAGACGCGCTTCAAATCGGGCAGTTCGCGCCCGGTGACGAGAACCAGCTTGCGGCCGCTCTTCTTGAACCGCTCAAGGGCAGCCAGCGTTTTCGTAGCGACGATTCCGTCATGAGCCAGCGTGCCGTCATAGTCCGTCGCCAACGCAATGAAATACATTCTCGACCTTTCACGGTTCCGGTTTGCATTCCGGTTAGAACGTGTGATCGAGACAAAGGCTCCCATCGGAATTGAATCGCGGCGTTTCGAAAAAGGAGCAACGGTTTCGCCCCGGAGACCAGGAACTCCTCCGGTACCGGCACGTTGACCAGCAAGCCGGGACCAGTTTCCGGCGTTCGCGGGCGGCGGGCAAAGCCGCCGCCGAAATCAACCTTGAGAACAATGAAAGGTAAGGCCATGGGCTTCTTTTCGAAGGACATCAAGACACTCGACGATCTCTTCGTGCACACGCTGCGCGACATCTACTACGCAGAAAGGCAGATCGAGAAAGCGCTGCCGAAGATGATCGACAAGGCAACCGACCCGCAATTGAAAGCCGGATTCGAAAAACATCTCGACCAGACCAGGGGCCATATCGAGCGCGTAGAGCAGGTGTTCGAGTTGCATGGCGTCAAGGCCAAGGAGGTCAACTGCCCGGCGATCGACGGCATTCTCGAGGAAGCCGACGACGTAAGCGGCGACGTCGACGACAAGGAGGTTCTCGACGCGGCGCTAATAGCCTCGGCGCAGGCAGTCGAGCACTACGAGATGACACGCTATGGCACGCTCATCGCCTGGGCCAAGCAGCTTGGCCGCGGCGACTGCGCCAACGTCCTGGCCAAGAACCTGAAGGAAGAACAGGCGACCGATCGCAAGCTCACCGAAATGGCGGAAAGCAAGATCAACCTGCAGGCAGCCGAATGAGCTTACTCAGGTCGACCGCGCCCCCCCCGGCGCCCGCGGCCCCCCCGCGGAACGGAGGCACCCCGGATAACGCCCCCGCCGGGCCGGGGGTTTTTTAGATATAAAAAAAAACGAGGACCCCACGAAGATG